>JAHJDP010000010.1 GCA_018831195.1 Candidatus Eisenbacteria bacterium
CTTTCCTGACCTGTCCCCTCTGCGAATCCCCACTCATCCGGTCCATGATGGCGTCTTCCCAGCGCAGTAGGCGCTCCGATCGATCTTCCCAGACATACCTCCCCCCGAACCCAACCGGAAATCCCGATCAGGCAGCATCCTACACGATCCTGGAAATAGGAACATTTACATTAATCGGCGGATCCGACGGTCGTGCCGGCGAGAGGGCTGGCGCAGTGGCGGCAAGCCCCAGATGCCGGAGGATTTTCCCCACCACTTTCGGATCGGTGAGGAAGGTGAGGACTACCATGCGAACCGTCTCTGCGGATGTGGAACAGCGCGGGCAGGCCAGCGCGTCGACATGCAGGACCCGCTTCTCATACTGCACCTCCCATCACCGGTGTGACGTCCCCTCCCCTTCGGTGGCGCTTCCGCCACTTTGCTGGAAGGCTTTCTTCGTTTGGGATCTCGAACATCCACTCTCCTTTCTCGTTGCACAGACGCCCCTGCACCAGGCCGTGGTGCTCCCGGTCTCTAACGGTGTCTCGGCAGATACCAAAGCGCCGGCAGAGTTGTCCCATGGGTACCATGCCTCGATCGATGAGCCGCTGCTTGAAGGACTTCAGCCCGTATCGCGTGCGGATCCACGCGATGTTGATCCCAGCAAACGGGTTCTCCGCCCCGGTCACCAAACCCTGCCCTCTCAGGACCTCCGCCACCTCCGCGTCCGTATGCTCGGATAGAAGCTCATCGATCAGCCGCACGACCTTCGGATTGGTCGACCGCTTCTGCCAGGCCTTCAGGGGAACAGGAATCTCCAAGGTGCGATTCGCTCCTCCCCGGAATCGAACCTGAACAAAAATCGTCTCTTCGCGGCGCAACGTCACGTCCTCGATGAGCAGAGCCAGCATCCGTTTGCGCTCCTTGGCCGGGGTCCGCGTATCCCGCCACAGGGCCGGGAACTCCCCGGCCAGGTTCGAGATCCTCTTCCTCGCTTCCTCGGTCAGAACCGACTCATCGGCCGCCCGCTGCTCTTCACAATCCCGCTGGGCCTGCTCCACCGCCCGCAGCTTCTCGTTCCACTCTGCTTCCAGACTATCCGCCACCAACCGATTCTCCGGATCCACCTTCATGTATCGCCGGCGCGTCAGATCAGCTTCGTATTGAGCCCGTTCCACCGCGCGCCGCCGGTATCGGTCAGCTTCCTCCAACCGCGCCCGCACCTCCTCCTGCACCGCTACGGCTACAGCCAGTGCCGATGGCTGGAAAACCTGAATGATCAACTCGCCCACCGCGGCGTCGATGACCGCACCTTCGATAACCTGGCACGGTGATTCTGACATCGTGGGCCCTCGGTTGACGCAGAAGTATTGGGGCTTGAGCCCGGAAGGAAGATGATGATAACGAACCGACATCCGCCCCCCGCAACGACCGCAGACGGCCAGACCCTGCAAGAGCGCCGGCCCCTCTCGAGGGGGGCCATGACGATGATCGGCACCGTAGGCCCGGGCGCTCTCCGCCAGTTTCCGCTCGATCTCTTCGAATTGCTCCCAGGTGATATACCCAGGATGAGCATCGCGGATTAGGCAGATCCACTGCTCTCGCCCCAGACGGGTCCTCCTCGCTCTCCCTTCCGGTCCACGTCGATGCTGAAAACGCCCGTAGACGTAGGCTCCCGACATCCGTGGGTTGTGGAGAAGGTGCACCGCCCGCCGCACTCCCAGGCTTCCCCAAATCAGTTCCCCATGACCTGACCCTCCCTTGATCCGGCGTGGGAAGAGCAGCCTCTGCTGAGGAGTATGACCTCGACGTACGTTGTCTCTTTTATGACGCGACCAACTTCTTCACTTTCATCGATACCTTCAACTCTCGCTCGACGCTTGCCCAGTGCGGCAAGAGCAAGGAGGGGCGTAGCAGTCTTCGGATCCTGGGATTGGCGTTGTTGGTCACGGGTGACTTCGAGGTGCCGCTGTTCCACTACCTGTATCCGGGAAACCACAACGATCCGACGAGCTTCCGCTCCGTTGTCCTTGAACTCGTCGACCGCTACCGCCTGCTCGCTCGCGCGTTCACCATCCTCGTAACCTACAACGAGAAGCTGTTCCAGGCGCAGATTCGGACCATCGATCGGGAGGTCGCGAAGAGGCAGCAAAAGCTTCGGCAGTACCAGCACTCTCATGAGAAATGGCTTCGGGGCAAGCGGCGTGGACGGCGACCGACGGTTGCATCAGTTGAGAAGAAGGTGTCCGCGATCCTCCGAGGCCAGCACATGAAGGACCTCTTCGTGGTCACGGTTACCAAGGCGGAAAGCGCAACTCCCACTCTGCGCTATTGCTTTGATCGAACCGCGTACAAGCGCCTTCAGCGTCGCCGGCTCGGCAAAACGCTTCTATTCACTGACAACGATCACTGGAGCGACGCCGATATCGTCACGGCGTATCGCGGCCAGCATCACGTCGAGAACGCGTTCCGTCAGATGAAAGACATGCACTACGTCAGCTTCCGGCCCGCGCATCACTGGACCGACCAGAAGCTGCAGGTTCACGCGTTCACGTGTGTCCTCGCGCTCATGCTGTGCGCCTTGCTGCGCTGTGAACTCTCAAGGAAAAACATCCACCTCAGCGTCAAACGAATGCTCGAAACCCTCGAAACCATCCAGGAGATCCAAGTTCTCTTCTCTTCTGGTCGCGGACGCCCACGGACTCAGCCAACACACTCGAAGCTCGACCCGCTCGCTCAGAAGATCTTCAATGCCCTCCATCTGGGCCGCTATCTGCCGACTTAGATCACAGGATGAGAGTACCTCAAGTCGCTGCTGCGACTCGCTTTGGGCTCGTTCAGCAAACGAACTCGGTAAACTCGGGCTAGTAGAGGCTCTTGATCCGCCCCCAGGTCGTTTCCGCGATCGGCGTCGCCATTTCGATGACGTACGCCCCAATGCCCATCGATTGGGTCGGCTCGAAGAAAAGGCTCGGATCTTGCCAGCCGTCTGCCGGTGGGAATCCGGGTGCGATCTTCGTTCGCGGTTTTCCGCCCGGTCCGTTCAGGTCCGCGGCGCAGTACCAGCCTTCCTGGAATTCAGGCCAATCCCCCCAAAACCCCACGAAGAACTCCCCATCCACGAAAACGGGATCGACCGCGACATCGTGCTGGCTC
>JAHJDP010000011.1 GCA_018831195.1 Candidatus Eisenbacteria bacterium
GATGGTGAATTGCTGGAAGGTATGCTGCTCGACCAATCGCTGCGCGTCTCCAGGCGCCTGCGCCGGGACGATGTCACCGGCCGGATTGTGCAACTCAAAATCCGCTATCATGACTTCAGCACCTACACACGCAGGGTGACGCTGGCCGGACCGACCGCCGATGCGGATGAGATTTATCGTGTAGCGCGGCACCTCTTCCAGCGCGTATGGTCCCATAAAGCGGTGCGGTTGATCGGCGTCGGCGTCAGCGGGATCCAGCAAGCGGCTTCTGAGATGCTGGATCTTTTCTCATCGCCGCAGAAGAACGAGAAGCGGCGGAACCTGACGCGGACCATCGACCAGATCGAAGAGCGATTCGGGCAGGGAAAGGTGATCCGGGCCAAGATGCTGGGCCGGGAGAAGGCGGGCGGCACAGGGACGCCATCAAAGAAGGATACGGAGCGGCCGCGGCCCGGGCGGGAAAAGGAGTGAGGGAGATAACCATGGCCGAAGTTTTTGTACACGCAAAAGGGATCAACGAGTCGGATGATGTCGGTTCCGGTACGCGGATCTGGGCGCATGCCCATGTCATGAAGGGCGCGAAGGTCGGGCGGGATTGTAATATCGGCGATGGCGCCTTTATTGAAACCGGAGCGGTTCTCGGCAACTGCGTGACCGTAAAGAACGGCGTTTCCGTTTGGGATCGGGTCACCTGTGAGGATTACGTCTTCCTGGGGCCGAATGCCGTGCTGACGAACGACCCGGTTCCCCGCAGCCATCCCGACTACAAAGGACATCAGGAGAAATGGCTCCCGACACTCCTGTGCGAAGGAACCACGATCGGCGCCAACGCGACCATCATCTGCGGCACAACGCTGGGACGGTGGTGTTTTGTCGGCGCCGGGGCCGTGGTGGTTCGAAATGTCCCCTCGCACGGCCTGGTTGTCGGCAATCCGGCCCATCAAATCGGCTGGGTCTGCCGCTGCGGCCAAAGACTCCCCGAAAATCTCACCTGTTCTTGCGGCAAGCGCTACCGTAAGAGTGATGGAGGCCTCAGGCCGGCGGAGTAAAAACGGTTTGGGAGCAAAAGACGGCATCACCGCCATCAAGGGCCGGAAATAAGGGAGATTTCTTTGGACGCAGCCGCTCTTTCCATTCTCGCCGAAGCGTTGAACCGCAGGCTGGCGGGAGACACGGCCGTTTCTGCGCTCCTCCTGCCCGTGCCGCGCCGGGCCTTGCTCCGTCTCCAAAGCGCCTCAGACACCTCTGAAGAGAAGGACGACATCGACTTTATCATTGATCTCCACCCTTCCCATCCGGCCGTTTGGATCGAACCGTTCCGCCATCATCCAAACCCCGATCCCCTGGCGGAAACTCTCACCGACTGGCTGATCGGACGGACCCTTCTGTCGATCGCGGCCGTGCCCTGGGACCGCACCTTGACCCTCCGGCTGAGTCCCCAGCCATCCGATGATGGCGGGCCGGGGCTGCTCCGATGTGACCTATTCGGTTCAACTCCGCGTCTTGTTCTGCTGGATGAAAACGGAAATGTTCAATATCGCTGCCCCGGCGGATCGGATACCGGATCGCCGGATCACGACCCCGGCCCGGCGGAATCCGGCGTCGACGCCGATCGGATTCGTTTTCTTGATCCTCTAGCGCTTGAAAGCGCGCCCGATGCGGTGAAGGCGGAACTTGAAACAGGACCTCCGTTTCAGAGTTCCGACATAAAATTTCTCACCGAGTATCTGACATATACATTAAAAGGTTGCACCGATCCCATGGCGCGGGAGATCCTCCATCGCGCGGAGGAAAGCGGGATCCTTATAAAGGAGGTTTTGCAGGGGCTCATCAAAGATTTCGAGCAGGCGCAAAAGGCCGGCCCGCCGAACCTCCATCTCTATCTCCCGGATGAGTCGCGCAGAGGGGAATCGCCGCCGGAGAGCCCGCTGGGTTTTCTCAGCCCCTTCGAGCTGCGGCATCTTTCCGCGCCGCATCTTTCGGATCGGCATGCAACCGGCCAAGCGGCGCTGGGACATCGCGAGGACGAGGCGATCCTCCAGGCCGGGCGCTGGGGCCGGCATCTCGAAAAGCGGACCGTGGACCAGCTCCTGCAGCAGCGGCGGATCCAGATCATGCGCTCCCTCCAGCAATCGCTGACCCGCCTGGCGAAAAAACTGCTGGAGGAGAACAAACGCGGAGAGGCCACGGGTTCTTGGCGTCAATGGGCGCAGGCCCTCCTTATCCACAAACAAATGATAAAGCGGGGGAGCCGGATGGCGCTTCTCCCCGATCCCATGAATCCCGCCGAGGAGCTCATGATTCCTCTCGATCCGACGCGGAATGTTCCGGAGAATGCGGATGATTATTTTCGCAAGGCCGGCCGGGAGGATCGAGCCAGGCCATTGCGGGAGAAGCGCTTAGCCTGTGTTGAAGCCGTTGTGACGCACCTGGCGATGGGCGAGGCGGTTCAGGGGTCTCGCTCCTGGAAGCGATGGCTGGAGCAGGGGGACAAGCTCTTCCCAGAGGCGGAATCCAAGCCGCCGGTGACACAGGACCTCCGGGTGAAGTGGCAGAGGCTTCGCTCGCAACTCCTTCCCCTGCTTGAGGCGCCGGGGTCGCAGGGACCCCTGGAGGAGCTTACCTACCGGCTGTTGCCCGCCTCCGCGGAAGGCCGAAGTCCCGGTGGGCGGGAAGGGGGCCGGCCGGCCTCACGCCGAGCCGGGCCCAAAAAGACCGGGGCGCAGCGGCCGGAGTCATCCGGCTTCCATCCGCGCCGCTTTATCCTGGCCGAGGGATGGATCGTCCTGGTCGGCCGCAGCAATCAGGAGAATGACTTCTTGACACACCATCTGGCCCGGTCGGATGATCTCTGGTTCCACGCCGATCATGCGGCGGGGAGCCATGTTGTCCTCCAACGCGCCGGCCGGAAGGACAATCCCAGCATCCGGGCGATGGAGGAAGCGGCATCGATCGCCGCCCGCTATAGCAAGGCCCACCATTCCGGCAAGGTCCCGGTGACCTATACGCTGAAAAAGTTCGTCCGTAAACCGCGCAAGGCCCCGGCCGGCCTTGCCCTTTGCACGCAGACCAAGACGATCTTGGTCTCACCGGCTACCGAGGATTGGCTGAAGGAACACCAGGCCGCGGACAGCGCGTCGAAGCCCGGCTCCAGCGATCCAAGCTCTACAACTCGATTTCCCGGCCGACAACTATAGTACCCGGTTCCAGGCGGGTTCCCTGGAAGAACCCTGCAGGTTGTGCATTTTGTATAACCCGTTTTTTGTACGATCAAGGAGGAGTCCGTGGACATCGATGTAAAAATGAGAGAACTGGCCAGAAATCTCCAGTGGACCTGGCAGCCTGAAGTCATCCGTTTGTTTCGCGCCATTGATCCGGCTCTCTTTCGCTCGGTTAAACATAATCCGGTTGAGCTTCTCGCCCGCTTTTCAAAAGAGGATTTGGAAAAACGGGCGACGGATCTCGCACTGGAGCCTCGGATCAATTTCGCCTTTCACAGGCTGCGGGAATATCTCGACAACGAACATACATGGGGAGCCTTTCACGGCGGCCCTCTTCATTCCAGACCCGTCGCCTATTTCTCCGCCGAATTCGGCCTGCATGAGTCGCTGCCGATCTTTTCCGGCGGCCTGGGTGTGCTGGCCGGCGATCATCTGAAGGCTGCTTCCGATCTCGGCGTGCCGCTGGTCGGCGTCGGTCTCTTTTATGCTCAAGGTTACTTCAACCAGGAGATCAATCCGGAGGGGTGGCAATCCGAACATTATTTTGAGTCGGATGTTGAACTGCTGCCGATGGATCACGCCTTGGGGCCCGATGGTGAACCGATCTTCGTTAAAGTAAAAACCCGTGAATCGGAAATAAAGCTCGGTATCTGGTCCGCCCAGGTCGGACGGAACCGCCTGATCCTTCTCGATTCCGATGTGGAAGGAAACAGCGACGCCGACCGCGCCCTGACCACGACACTCTACGGAGGCGATCAGCGAGTCCGGATCCGCCAGGAACATATTCTCGGTGTCGGCGGCCTGCGCGCCCTCTGCGCTCTGGAGATATGCCCCGGAGTCATTCATATGAACGAGGGGCACAGCGCCTTCGCCGTCTTGGAACTCGCCCGGAAGTTGATGGAACGCGACGCTAAAACTTTTTCAGAAGTGGAAGAAACCGCCGCCTCAATGACAGTTTTTACAACCCACACACCGGTGGAAGCCGGTCACGACCGCTTTTCCGCAGAATTGGTTGAATCGACCATCGGCCCGCTGCGCGAGCAGATCGGTCTCTCTGAGAAGGAACTCCTCGGTCTGGGACGCGTCAATCCTGACAACAACAACGAACTCTTCTGCATGACGGTTCTGGGGATGAAGATGGCCCGCTCGATCAACGGTGTCTCCGCCATCCATGGACGAGTGAGCCGCGCCATGTGGCAATCACTTTGGCCCGAGACCGAAGTCCATCAAATCCCGATCGGCCACATTACCAACGGCGTGCATGTTCACTCATGGCTCGCCGTGCCGATGGCGCAACTCTACGATCGTTACCTTCGGGAGAAATGGAAAACACGGGTCTGTTATCCCGAAACTTGGGAGCGGATCTTTGACATTGAGGATACCGAATTCTGGGAAGTCCACCAGATCCTTAAGGTCCGTCTCGTTGACTTCGTAGAGCGGGCCATAAAGGTCCAACATGAGCGCTGGGCAAAAAGCGGCGCCAAGATCAACAATATCACCCGCCTCGATCCAGCAGCGTTGACCGTCGGTTTTGCACGGCGCGCGGCAACGTATAAGCGCTTGGGACTCCTTTTGGATGATATCGAGCGGTTCGATCGCCTGGTGAATCATCCCGAGCACCCGGTGCAGTTTGTCTTCTCCGGGAAGGCGCACCCCGCCGACGAGCCTGGGAAGAAGTTGATCCAGCGTGTTTGCAGGGTGACACAGGACCCCCGTTTCCAGGGAAAAATCTTCTTCGTTGAAGATTACGGTTACAATGTCTCCCGGCACCTTGTTCAAGGTGTCGATGTCTGGCTGAATACGCCGCGGCGTCCTCTGGAAGCATGCGGAACCAGCGGAGAAAAAGTCCTGCTGAATGGCGGATTGAATCTTTCGATCCTGGACGGCTGGTGGGCCGAGGCTTTCGACGGCACCAACGGTTTCGCCATCGGCGAGGGGGGAGAACACGCCAATCTGGACAAACAAGACGCCTATGACCGGGAGGCCACCTATAACGCCTTTGAAAACGAGGTCATCCCCCTCTTCTACGACCGCGACGAGCAGGGTCTCCCCCGGGGCTGGATCCATCGTGTAAAGCGGGCGATCAGCAGTCTCGGCTGGAAGTTTAATGCCGACCGGATGGTGCAGGACTATACCCGGAACTGCTATCTACCGGCTTGTGGAGGATTTATCTGCAGCTTCCCGCGTGGGGCGCTGGAGCGGAGGCTCTCCAAATCAGGGCACTAGGGTCAACGGAGTGATGAGGATCTGAATCCGGGCGTTGAGCGCGACGCCGTAATGATCACCACCCGGCGCCGGTAACACACCGGCGCCGGGTCATTTTTTGCCTCGGGTCAAAGCCCGGCCCCAAACAGACCACCCCTCAAAATCAACTATTTTCAAAAACTTAATTTATTCAATATTCATATTGACATAATCAATATTATTGACGATAATATGACAATAACTGGAGGAGATCATGGATATTTCTCAATGCACTTGCCCCGATTGTGGAAACCCGATGAAGATCACCACGACAAGATGCGAGACGTGTAACATCAAGCTAAATGGTGAGTTCGAGGTTTCCGCCCTTGCTCGTCTGCCCCTTGAGGATCAGCTCTTTGTGATGGCCTTCCTGCGGCACCACGGTTCCATTAAAAAAATGGAGGATCTCTTCGGGATCAGCTATCCGACAGTGAAGAACAAGCTCAATCTCATCGTTTCCCGCCTCGACAAGAGCTTCGACGTCCCTTCCACCAACTCCTTCATTCTTGATCAACTCGCAGCCGGCGAGATCACGGTCGACGAGGCCTTGAGGAGGATGAGCTGATGTGGCCGGTCTTGCTTATCGTCGGAATCGGGCGACGGAAGCCGATCCCCCTGCCTTTTCCTCTCTTTCTATTCTGGCCGTTTATCCTGATCGGCTGGATGGTCGCCGGTTTGATAACCCTCATAAGGCGGATCCATGGAACCCATCATCCTTCGAGCACACGGCAGAGCCGAGATTCACGCCCCGGAAGACCATCCGACAGACAACCAGAGATCATTCAAGGCGGCGACGAGTACAAATTTCACGCAGAACCCAAATGGCGACGGGCCGACGAGGCCTATTCCATAAAAACCCGCCCGGAGATTCCCCTGGGATTGGCTCTGACCGCTTTTACAAAGCTGCACGGTCTACGGATCGATGTCAGATCAAAAGACAACCATAAGGTCTATTTTCTGATTATATAAGGTGAAGCATGCATAGGAGGAAAACCAATGTCTGAACGCAAGCAGATTCTGGATATGCTGGCCGCCGGAACGATTACACCGGAAGAGGCGGAGCGCCTGCTGGATAAATTGAAATCCAGTGAGAGCGGATCTTTTGAAACAAAATCTTACGCGGAAGGTTTTCAATCAAAGACAAACGAGCGCAGAACGACGGGGACTCCCAAATTCCTGCGGGTTCTCGTGAACAGCAAGAACGGCGAGACGGTCAACATCCGGGTCCCGCTTGCCTTAATCCGCACAGGGATAAAGCTTGGCGCCATGCTTCCAGATGAAGCGAAGATCAAGCTGAACGAGAAGGGCATCGATCTGTCGCAATTCCAGGGCCTCGAGCAGGATGAATTATTGGAGGCGCTGAAGACCCTGTCGATCGATATCGATTCATCCAACGGCGATGTGGTGAAGGTATTCTGTGAATAGATCTTTTGCGCGCCGCCCATCACGCATCCCCGGGATCAATAAAAAATAGGGGCGGACATAAAGCCCGCCCCATGTCCGATCGACACCCGTGGATTAGGCCGTCGACGGACTTACTCATAAAAGCACATCTGCGATTCTTTGGCGACCCTGTTTTAACATATCACCAAAAATTTTTTAACAAGAGAACTCGGCGCAGGTTCCGACGGCAAACACAAGTTCAGCGGATTAGACCTGTGCCTTGGCGGATGTTACTCCCCCCGCTGACGCCTTTAGGTGCGCTTTACGATGTTCGGTGATCAGGAACTTCCTGTAAGTGTCGCAGCGTACAGCCAACTCGTCGTGTGTTCCCTGGTCAACCAAACGGCCGCCGTTCAGAACCAGAATTCTATCCGCCCGCCGGATCGTCGCCAGCCGATGCGACACGATAAAGCAGGTGCAGTTTCCGAATTCATTATCCAGCCGTTCCCAGAATCGATCCTCATTATGTGCATCCAGCGCCGCGGTGCAATCATCTAATAGCAGAACCCGCGGACGTCCCGCGAGGGCCCGCGCAATGGCGATCCGCTGCTTCTGCCCGCCCGATACCAGCGATCCCTTCTGTCCCACCATGGTCTGCATTCCTTCCGGCAAGACCTTCAAGTCCTGGTTCATCTGGGCAATCGATAGGCATCGGCGGGTCCATTCTTCGTCCTGGGCCGTCTCTGCGATCGTGTCCACAGCCATATCTTCTGCTGTGTCTCCGGCCGCGCCCTCGTTTGTTAAAGCCATATTCTCCGCATCCGGTACGGAACGCCCGAAGAGGACATTTTCGGCGACCGACTTCGAGAAGAGAACGCCTTCTTGGGGCACATAGCCGAGATGCCGCCTATATGAGTCCCAATCCCATTCGCTGAACAGCCGCCCGTTGACGCGCACCTCCCCCTTCTGCGGAATGAGGATGCCGGCCAGCAGCTTCAACAGGGTCGATTTGCCGCTCGCGACAGGGCCCACGATGGCAACCCGCGACCCGGCGGAGATTTGGAATGTCGCCTCCGAAACAGTCATCCTGCCGTCATCGTAGGCAAATGAGACATTGTCGAAGGCGATCTTCTGGATCTCATCCAGTTCATCACCCTTCTCGCGTGTGATCTTCACCGGGTATTGCTTGATCTCTTCGACACGGTCGATCGAAACAAAAGCCTGCTGCCCCGTCATGAAGAGATGGGGAAGGTCCATCATCGGATGAGCCAGCATATCCAGAAAGACATAAAAGGCAAAGAGCGTGCCGATTGTCATCTCGCCGCGTATAACCATGTATCCGCCGACAGCAATGACGATCATTTGACCGACCCGGCTGGCCAGCGTATCCAGCGACCAGAGCACGGTCTGAATCTTCATCAATCCCAAGAAGATCCCGCGGCGCTCCTTCATCAGCTCCGACAGCCGGTTACTTTGCCCCTCTTCCGCGCGAAAGGCTTTGACAATGCGGATCCCGGAAAAGGCCGCTTCGAGAAGATCGCTCGTCTTTGAGATAGACTCCTGCGACGCCTGCACATAAAGACGGATCTTGTGCCGCAGGTTGTAGAAGAGCCACATCATGATCGGCAGCGGGATAACCGAGACAAGGGTCAGCTTCCAGTTCAGCGTCATCATGACACCGAGACAGAAGAGCATCTTTGACGCCGACTCGATCGCCCTGAAGATCCCCGAGCAGCCGAACCAGGAGATCTTGGGAAACTCATAGATATCATCGGTCAGACGCGTGACGACATCCCCGGTCCGGAAGGCATTGTTGAAGCAATAATCCTTTTGCATGAGGTGGCCGAAGACATCCTCACGAATATCCTTGTCAAGACGCAGATTCATGAGAGCCCGGGTGGCCGGATACAAACCAGCCACGATCCGCCCCAGGGCGATAAATCCCAACGCCGTCATAACGCTGACGATCTTTGCGCCTTCGCTGCTTTGCCCGACAATTTCTGTGAGGCGGTCGATCACCCAGCGAAAGACAAGGGGATAGGCGACCGCGACCGCTGTTGAGACGAGGGTAAAGAGGGTCAGAGAGATGAGGATGGGAGTATGCGGCCGCCAGTAGCCCCACAGCCAGCGCAGATGGGCTTTCACACCCTTGAGTGTGCCCGAACCCATGACATTCCGCGACGTCATGCCGTCTTCCCTCGTATTGGAATCGGTTGGCGTCTCGGCCTGTTTGTCACTCTGTTCGGTACTCATCGTTTCCGCCCATTCTTCCCGTTGCCGCCTTCGGCTCCGCTCTGCGCCGCGAATTGCAAATCAAAGAGATCCCGGTAAATTCCTCCCTTTTGATAAAGCTCGTCGTGAGTTCCCTCTTCGGCCAACGCCCCTTCGTGAAGAACGAGAATCCGGTCGGCCTTTGTTATCGTTGCCAAACGGTGCGCGACGATCAAGGATGTCCGCCCCTCCATAAGATGATCCAACGATGCCTGGATTTTCTGTTCTGTCATCGGATCGACCGACGAGGTCGCTTCATCTAAAATCAGGATGTCCGGATCCTCGACGACGGCGCGGGCAAAACAGAGAAGTTGTCGCTCACCCATCGAAAGATTCGTTCCGCCTTCCGACAACTCAGTGTCATATCCCTTCGGCAGGCGCTGAATCATCTCCTCGGCGTGGACGACGCGGATCGCCCGGTCCAAGGCCTCTTTCGGAATCTCATCCCGCAAGACACGCAGGTTGTCGCCCAATGATCCGGGGAAGAGATGAATGTCCTGTAGAACGAGTCCGATTTTTTTCCGCCAGGCGCCCTGCTTGTATTCCCTGATATCAACCCGGTCAAGAGTGATGAACCCGGCCTGAGGTTCGTAATAACGGAGGATCATGTTGGTGACGGTTGTCTTGCCGCCGCCGGACAACCCGACCAGAGCGATCTTTTCCCCCCGCCGGACTCGAAAGCTTACATTATCGAGCGCCTTCGCGCCGCCGTCATAGGAAAAGCTTACATTTTCGAACGCCATCTCTTCCCATACCGCCGGCACATGGGAACTCGCACCGGGCCGGTCGGGAGTCCTGGATGGCGTATCGAGCAGCTCAAAAACACGGTCCGCCGACGCGAAAGCGCGCTGGATGAAGTTGAGTTGCTCGGAAAACATGAGCAGCGGCCAGAACAGGCGCCGCGTATATTCGATAAAGAGAATCAGGGTTCCGATTGTCATCGTCGCGCCCAAGACCTGCGGCGCGCTGACATAGATGATCATCATAACTGCGACAATCTCCATCGCGGAGAAGATCCCCCAGAACCCATACTCGACATAGGCCAGTTTGACCTCTTTGACGTACTTGTCCTGATTGAACTTCATAAGATCCATACGGGCCTTCTCGGTATACCCGTAGATCTGCAGTATCGGAATCCCTTGAACATACTCGGTCAGAAATCCCGAGATCTTCGCATAGAGCCGGCGCACCGTGCGAAATCCTTTGCGAATATACCGAAGAAAGAAATAGGTCGAGAAAATGATCGGCGTCATAATGGCGAGGATTGTGAGCGTCACCTTGACACTTGCGAAAAGCATCACCAGAAATGTTCCGATCAGCAGGACGCCGTTGCGGAAAATGGCGATCGAGACCTCCGAGAAAAGTATCAGCAGCCTTTCCACATCACTTTCCACCCGCGCCATCAACCAACCCGGAGGGTTTTTGTCAAAGTAGGCCAGTGATAATGTCATCAGATGGGAAAAGACCTTCTGCCGGAGACCGGTGACGATCTTCAGACCGACCTTCACCATCACAATGACCTGAAGATAGGCCATACCCATCCCTACACCGAAGAGCAGCGCGTAGGCAACCGCCCGGATGACAATACCGGCTCCGTTGTTCCCCGGGATGTCTTTATCGAGGACATGCCTTACCAGGAGAGGTCCGCCCAATTCCGCCGCGACGACGACAAACATCATGAGCGTCGAGAGGAGGAGCTTCCCGCGGTAGGGTCTGAAAAGAGGCAAAATCCGGCCCATCAGCATTTGCCGCGCGGACAGGTGCCGGGCGCGCTGCTCACCTTCCAGATTCGGATCGTCCTCGTCGTCCCAAAACATTGTCTCGATTCCTATTCCATCAGCGGGCTGGGATTCATTATGGCAAGCCGCGGCCACATTCGTAGATTGAGTGCTGGGGCAGGTCCTTTTCACTCTTTCTCGAGCCGGCCGGCAAGACGACTCTCCCACGCGTCAGCAGGCAAACCTACATGGTAGCAGAGTACGAAAAATCTCCCTTTGAGTTCGCCTTCATATCCTACATGTTTACAACTAAACACACAATCCCGCGGAGCTCTTCATCATTCTTTTCATGGCGCGACGGCGCGCAGCAATACGACTTCCAGCGGTTCGCTCTCGGAAAGATCTTCCTCTTTATCATCACCATCATCATTGCCGTAGCCCGCCCACATCGCGCGCTGCGCATCGAGAATGTTGCGCAGCAGAACGAACCGGCCATCGACCAGCGGAATGAGCCGATCCTGATCCTTATTCATCTCCCCGGCGAGCTGCAGCACATATTGGAAGCGGCCCTCACGGTCGAAGACATCCCATGTTTCGATAATGCCGTCCGGCAGGTCCAACCGGCTGCGGCTGTGACTGACCAGCAGCCGGCCCTGCTCGTCGATCCGGATCCAATTGATAACCGGGTCGAAATCAAGGAAGTGGGTCGTCAATTGGACAGCCTCGCCATTGATACTCATCGAATACCCTTTCGCCAGTTCTTCTTTTCTCTCGGAAGTCCGGCGGTTTCGTTCGTAATCGCGTTCAATCGTCCGCACGGGATTCCCGACGGCATCGAGAACATCGATTTCATAGCGATCGCGCTCCGGTGCGTAATAGACAAAACCTTCTTGATCCACGGCCCAACATGATGTGCCGAGGGTGTTGTCATTCGTCTCGTCATAACTGCGATCGGTAAAATTGAAACCACTGGTCTCCGTCATCAGCCTCCGGCGGGGAACGCCATTCTCGTCGAAGATGCCGAGGAAACCGTACTCCTGGCGAGCGTCATCCTCATTCTTCCATTCGCTGCCATTGATGACGACAAAACCGTCTCCCGCATAAGCCCGATTCAGTTGCATCATGCCGGGAACACCGCCGTCTTCGGTCTTAAGTTCAAAGGACGGCAATGGTGTTCCTTCCATATCGATTCTCGTCACCCGCCCGGGTGCGCGATGCACGAATCCCAGCGCCTCGTCGCCGGTCCACAGGATTTGCCGGGGAAGGCGGACCTCGCCCGGTCCGTCCCCCTCGCGGCCCAGCGTCCGCAGATAGGCGCCCTCAGCCGAGTAAACCAAAACCTGGCAGAGTTGCTGATCGAGCAGCAGGATCTCTCCATTGGGACGGGCGAGGGCGTCAGCGATGACGCCCATAAGAATCTCGCTATCTTCGCCCCCGACACGCCACACTTCCTCCAGACGCACCGTGCGAATGCCGTTGGCGGGGTCGGAACCGTTATGAATCGATTCGACATCGCAGCGCGCCGGGGCCGGAGCAAGGCTCAGCAGCAGGGCGCTGACAATGATCCCAAAGAGACCGCGCCGCCGTGTCCCAAACTCCCCCTGCATTGAAGAGATCGATGTGCCCCGCGTGATAGGATTCAGCATTATATTCCACCTGTATGTGTTTTACAGACTGGCCTCTTAGCCGGATGACTCCCACCGTTCAGCCGCTTCTGAAGATAAGGTAATGATAAGACATAGACCGCCTCAGATAAATGAGCAATGCAAGAATCAGGAATTGAAAGAAGGGGGCTTTCTTCACCTTTGACCCTCTTCTGGATGTCCCGTCGCATCCGGTTCAAGCCCTCCCTCCTTTTGGATCTCTGGCTTATCTTCCAAGTCATCGCTGTCTCGGGGAGGCAAGGCGGACCTTTAAATCTTATCCTTGATGTCGAGATCCCGAGGGTCATAATGTTTATGGTGGTTGTGAAAATGACCAGGCCGCACCAGCCCCTACTGATGAAGGAGACGAACATGAATCTCATAGAAGCACTCAGCATACACACCGAGGACATTATCGCCGAAGCGATGAAGGGCGTGCGGCGGGCTCATCTCGAACATTACAATGTCGACGACCCCGAAACCCTCGCGAAATTGCACAAGCTTCTCGCCCTTTGTTCTGAATGCACAGAGAAACGCAACGTCATCCCGATGGTTCGCTATGCCCAAGGAATCGCCAAAGAGCGATTCGCCAGCGGATTCGGATTTGCGGAAGTACAGACCACATATAACACTTTAGAAGAAGCCATTTGGTCCGTGCTCTCCAAAAAGCTACCGGCGGAAGAGTTTGTTAACTCCATCTGGTTGGTTAGCTCGATCCTGGGGATGGGTAAGGATGCGATGGCAAGAAGCTATGTGGAGCTTACGTCAAAAAAGAGCGTTCCCTCTCTAAACTACGACGCTCTTTTCCGGAACGCGCTCGGATAGTATCGTTGCTTACGGGTTTGATTGAGCACTAACCCTCTGCTACACCCATTTCTACAACCAAATGTGCACCAGCAGCAGGATCAGGTTATTGCGGATATTGGGATGGGCGAAGGTGTTCGGCTCCTGAACCATCCGCATCTGCGGCTGCAGTTCCAGGTAGGGCATGGGGAAGTAATCGAAACCAAAGATAATCTTCTTATAACCCTCGCCGGGGACGAGCGTATCGGAATCCCAAAGGTCGTACCGGCCGACAAAATCAAGCCCGCGCTTGATCTTGAAAGAGGCCTCGAACATCCAGGCGGCTGTCTGGATGCCGGTATGCGCCGCCGCCAATCCGGTCTGCGGCCCCAGCGCGAGTCTGTCAGCCTTGTCAATCTCGCCAAGAATGTTCAACCTTCCTAATCCGATCCCACCGAAATAGCCGGATCGCTTGGCGCCGGCCCGGGCGTAATTGGAGAGGCCGAAGATCCATTCCAGGCCGAGCAGCCGCGGCCGCAATTCGAAGCGATACAGCTGGGCCTTGCTGCTTCCCACGGGGGCCGTGGCCCCGTTCCCATTCTGATAGGCGAACGAAAAACGCCAGCGGCTCCGCTCGTATCCCAGCTCAAATCCGGCATCCCGGTCATTGCCGCCGAAACCTAATCCGCCGCCCGGCATATTCGGGATATCATCGCCATCCCCCGCTCTTGTATAAGCCGTCGGGTCATCCAGCCGAATGCCGAAATCGGGAGAGAAGGCGCCCAGTTTCAAATAAGTGGGGCCCTTGATATTTTTTAGAAGGGCATAAGCCTCGATCTCATCATTCTCAGGATCGTGGCGCAGATAAAAGATAAGATCGCGGGCCGGCTCAAAGACACCGTAGAGATCGGCGTCGGTCACCTGGTAACCAACGTGATTGGCGGGCAGCCCGTTCTCCGTGCCTTGTTCATAGATAATGCGGAAGCGGAAATCGGCTCCGATCCGAATACCCGACGCCATCAAACCGTCATGCCGGATGACTTCCGTCCGGTCGGTCTCCCGGGCCAAGGTATGCCGTGAATAAGCACCGGCGCCGTATTCATTGCGCGCGCCGCCGCCGGTGGGGTTCACATGGCATGCGGAGCAGGAAACCTTCTCCCGCATCGCAAAACGAGGAACCGCCTTCGCCGGGCCGGCCGTCAATCCAAGCAGGATTGCACAATTCAGAATGGTACAACAGAGAAGAAAGAAAAGAAGACCGATTCCCGACGGGAGCATCCCGCCCCGATGCGGCCTCTTTCCAGACATCCTCTGGACCATCTTGAATCCCCCTCATCGGCCTTTCCCGGCCGGTCTCCCAGGATACCGGCTCAGTCTTCCCCGCGGCTCAATCGGGTGCCGGGCGTCCGCACATCCCCTTGACGCATTGTATAGCGTTCCTTATCCAGATACTCCAATAACGGCACCGCCTGTTTCCGGCTCACCCCGAGAATATCTTTAAACTGGGCGATCGACATCTCCGTCTTGCCGCTTGCGAAATATTTCTCCACCGCCTCAGGAACCTTCTTCACAACATCGCAATGAAAGAGAATGTCGGGCGGAACCCGGACAATCGCCCCCTCTTCCATCAACAACGCCACCAGCTCGGGGGCGATCTTGGCGGTCTTGGCGCCGACATTCGACGTCACCGCTTCCAACAACTCCTTTTGATGCGGCCCGACAAAACCCCGCTTCAGCAGATCGTCGAGAACCTTCTCTCTCAATTCCTGCAACTCCGGCGTCAACTTGATATCATCGGCGTCCCAGCGCAGCCGGTCTTTCCGCGCAAACAGCCGGCCGCCATCGAGCATTCGCTGAACCCAGAGCTCCACAACATGCGGATGGATCCGATCCGACAGACGGCTCTTTAGCTCGCTCTTCGTCATCCCCCACCGCAACGGATTTTCCTTCTGGAAACAACTTAATGTCTCCTTCAACAGGTCACCGGCTGAATCAACCGCTTCGGGAAGGACGAGATGATCCTTCCCCACGATCAGCACCTGCTCAGACTTGACAAGGCCTTCAACAATCTCCACAACCTCTTCCCGCGATTGCCCGACAGCCCGGCAGAGTTCCTCCATCGAGTGCCCCTTCGCTTGCTGCTTGCGGAGCGAGTCGGTGACCCTCTCTTCCGGCGTCCCCTTTTCGGCAACCTTGAGGGTATCAAGATCCTCGGCCCGGTGCCGCCGCCGGCGTTTGTTCTCGGCCAGCACCACCGTTCCGCCGGCAATCGTGTGCGCCGGGGAATAGGACCGGATAACAAAGCGATCCCCTCTCTCTGCTAAGATCGGCGTTTCCAGACGGATCTGTGCCCATCCCTCCTGCCCAGGCGCCAGACTCTCCCGGTCGATCAGGATCAACCGGCCCAACACCTCCGCCGCGCCGAGGTGGAAACGGATCCGGCTGCCGTTTTTTAGCTCTCGCGGCGCCGAGCTGAGGCAGCGGACCTTTGCATCGACCATCTGGTGGGGCTCGGCGTCCTCCCTGGAAGTGACCCAATCACCGCGACTTAGGGCTTCTTTCTCCACGGCATGGAGCGATACCGCCGTTCGCTGTCCCGCCACCGCCTCAGGCACCCGCTCACCGTGAACCTGCAGCGCCTTGATCCGGGTTTCGATCCCCTGAGGGAAGATCCAAACCGGGTCTCCCTCCCGAAGCCGGCCCGCCCAGAGGGTCCCGGTCACCACCGTCCCGAAACCCTCCATGATGAAGATCCGATCGACGGGCAGGCGCGGGAAGCGGCCGCGCTCCTCCAGCTCAACCTGGGGGATCAACTCATCGATGGCGGCGAGAAGCTCATCCTTGCCGGCGCCGGTCACCGAGGAGATAGGAACGATCGGGGCGCCGGCCAGGGGGGTCTTCTGCAAATACTCCCGCACCTCCTCGGTCACCAGCTCAAGCCATTCATCGTCGACAAGATCGATTTTTGTTAAAGCAATCACGCCGCGATTGATCCCGAGCAGTTCGATGATGTCCATATGCTCGCGTGTCTGCGGCATCACTCCTTCGTCGGCGGCAATGATAAAGAGGATCACATCGATCCCCGCCGCGCCGGCAAGCATCGCGCGGATAAAACGCTCATGCCCGGGCACGTCGACAATACCCAGTTTATGTCCACCGGGCGTTGTCAGTGAGGCGAATCCCAGCTCGATCGAGATGCCCCGCTTCTTCTCCTCAACGAGGCGGTCGGTATCGGTGCCGGATAGCAGCTTGATCAATAGGGTTTTCCCGTGATCGATATGTCCCGCCGTACCGAGAATCAAAGGACGGATGGGTCCGCGGGGATCCGATGCCTGGGGAGGCTTCACCGGTTTCGCCATGGGTCGTCAGCTCATGCTTTCTTTTATCCGCCGGATACGGGCGCCAAGGCCGGCGAGTTTCTTCTCAATCGCCTCATACCCACGATCGATATGATAAACACGCGAAACATGGGTTTGTCCCTTGGCGACCAGCCCGGCCAGTATCAGTGCGGAAGAAGCGCGGATATCGGTCGACATCACCTGCGCTCCCTGCAGCTCAGGCACACCCCGCACGGTGGCCACATTTCCGGCGAGGTTAATGTTCGCCCCAAGACGCACCAGTTCCTGCACATGCGTGAAACGATCGGGATAGATCGTCTCTTGTATAACTCCGGTCCCGTGGGAGATGGCCAGCAGCGCCATGATCTGCGCCTGCAGATCGGTCGGGAAGCCGGGATAAACCTCCGTCTTCACATCAGCGGCGTTGAGCCGGCCTTCGGTCCTGATCCGAAGCCCCGTCTCCTCCTCCGTGATATGGCACCCCATCTCCTGCATCACCGAAATGACGGTGGAGAGATGATCAGGCCGGCAGTGGGTCAGGTGAATATCCCCCCCGGTGATCGCGCCGGCGGCGAGGAAGGTCCCCGCTTCAATCCGGTCGGGAAGATTGGTGAAAGCGAGCGACTTGGCCAGCGATGTCACACCTTTAATGCGGATGGTCTTTGTCCCCTCACCTTCGATCTCGGCGCCGAGGGCGCGGAGAAACTCCGCCAGGATCACCATTTCTGGTTCACAGGCGGCGTTTTGGATCATTGTCTCTCCCTCGGCGTGAACGGCGGCCATCATGATATTCCCCGTCGCGCCGACACTCGAGACAGCCAGGTTGATTTTGGCGCCCCGCAGTTTTTTCGCCTTGGCGACAATATAACCGTGATCGAGTTCGATCTCCGCGCCGAGCGCCTCCATCCCCTTGATATGGAGATCGACCGGGCGCGGTCCCCAGGCGCAGCCGCCCGGCAGCGATACGCGGGCCTCGCCGAACCGGGCCAGCAGGGGTCCGAGGACATAGATCGAAGCCCGCATCTTCTTGACCAGCTCATACGGAGCCTCGGTTGATGTGATCTTCGAGGCATCCAGCTGGAGGGAGTGATCGGTATACGCCCCGGTGCAGCCGAGCTGCGCCAGCAGCTTTAAGAAGGTGGTGACATCGGTCAAATGCGGGACATTGGAGATTTGGACCGTCCCCTCGACAAGCAGCGAAGCGGCGATCATCGGCAACGCGGCGTTCTTGGCGCCGCTGATCCGGACGTCTCCCCGAAGCGGGATCCCTCCCTCAACTAAAATGGCATCCATGGTGACCTCCTGACGGGATGTCGGGTCTGGGTGAAAAGGAGCTCAGGACCGAACCTCCGATCTTCGATGCGTTTGGATGAATCGGGGCGTTCAAATGAAAGGTAAGCTCCCGCGGCGGCGGGGGCAAGGATGGCGGCGCTGCCATCACGGGATAAGAATGTCGGCGGCGACCCTCGAAGACTTGGGCTTCATCCGTATCCAATCCAGAAATTTATAACCCGGAGTTGATGATCCGGCCGGACCACAGTTCCTGTAGGAACTTTGCTACCGGCATGATCCGAAAGCCCTCATGCAGACGTTCCCGCTTCTCATTGCAGACAACGATGGCCGATTTGGGTTTGTAACTGTCCTTGAAAGACCGCAAGGCATGCAAATCTCGACGGTCAACACGGGAAGTCCCCTTGACCTCGATGGCGACTTCACCGTTACCCAGCACAAAATCCACCTCGAGTCCGCTTTTGGTCCGCCAAAAATGAATGGGGTAATCCAATTCCCGATACGAGGCGTGCGCCCGCAATTCCATGAGGATGAAATG
Source organism: Candidatus Eisenbacteria bacterium (assembly GCA_018831195.1). Taxonomy (NCBI): domain Bacteria; phylum Candidatus Eiseniibacteriota; species Candidatus Eiseniibacteriota bacterium. The sequence continues at coordinate 18,430 of JAHJDP010000011.1, forward strand.
TTCCAGCGCCTTCCCAAAAGCCTCCCCCCGCTCCACGCTAATGTCTCTATTTAATAGGGTCCCTGCAACGCCCACATCAAAAAGATAGAACTTGGCTGCCTTTTGTATCACATGGCGGTCTTGTCTCCTTTTGAACGGCGCCACCCAAACGCCAAGCAATGTATCGACAAGGATCTGATAGTATTCCTTGACGGTTTTGGCGTCCACACCGCTATCCCGCGCAATATTGGCGAAATTTGTAAGTTCGCCGTGGGAATAGGCCATAGCCTCAAAGAATCGGGAGAAGGCGGGTATATTGCGGGTCAACCCTTCCTCAAAAACCTCCTCCTTCAGGTAATCGTGGACATAAGCCTTTTGGGATTTGCGATATCCGTTTTGAAAATAGTGATTTGGAATGAGCCCTCGGTTGAGAATGCGAAGAATATCAAGAGATTCGAGTTCCTGAGAAACAAGGGGAAAGAGGTGATATCGCCAGGCCCGGCCCCCCAGAAGGTTTGCATTTCCGCGAATTAATTTTCGCGCGCTGGAACCGGATAGGATAAAGCGAATCCTTCTATTCTCGATTAACCAGTGAATCTCATCGAGGAGTTGGGGGGTTTTCTGAACTTCGTCAATGATAACCGGCTGGCGGAGGGCTTTATCGTCAACGGCCAATAATTGTTCCCGCAGAAGAGAAGGATTTCTCGATAGCTCCAAGAAGAGGTCTGTTTGCAGCAAGTCATAGTATAGGCTCTTGGGAAACTGCTGCCTCAGGAGCGTCGTCTTGCCCGTCATCCTGGGTCCCCACAGAAAGACGGATTGACGCTCCGGCAGATCGATGTTCAGTATCCTGCGAACCGTGTCCATGGTTGCTCCATTCTGGAGTCCACTCCTGTATAGTCGGACTCAACAGGAGCTTACTCCAGAATAGAATCTTTGCGCCAGCCGATCAAGGGACGATCCCGCTACGCCACTAGATTCCGTAATACATTTTATTACAACAAATTAGAAGCGCATTTCCTACTCCGCCATCACTAACTTGCGGGTGAAGCGACGATCCCCCGCGACAACACGCAGGAAATAGGTTCCCGGCGCCAATGCGAGATCATCTATGACCAGCGGATTGATTCCTGTCGGATTGGAGACCTCGCGAAGCTTCCGGCCGGAAATGTCATGGATCGACACCCGCCCGGCGCAAGAGATCTCTTCCGGATAGGCCAGGTGCAGGATCGACCGTACTGGATGAGGTTGAATCGAAATGCCGGTGGGCACGGCGCGCAGAGGATCGCTCGTCACAACGTCGCTCGACTCCCGGTGAAGGACAAGATGGTGGGCCGACAAGGGCGGCAAGCTGAAATCGAAGGTGCGGCCGTCGGCGATCTCAACCGCCGCTCCGGAATGAATCAGCGTATCTGATCGTGTGATCGCCCAAGATTCACCGTGGGAGTACGCGGCCGCGCCGTCGAGAGTGAAATGTCCGGCCATCACCTCGTCATAGTTCCTGTTGATAAGAATCAGGTGCAATGAATCGGTGCCTGCATGAGCGGCATAGATCGCGCTGTTTTCAATATCCGATGTGGCGGCCGGCAGGCATTGATCACCGAAGCACATGCCGGCGCCGTCGCCGTCGCGATACAATTTATAAGCCGCTTCAATATATTCGGATACCGCACCCCATTTCGACGCGAAATAGAGCCGGTAACGGCCGAAAATTCCCAGGGCGTCGACCTGCGCCAGGCCCCCGGAGATATGATCGGGCGCGCCGTAATCATATTCGGTGACGGCGAGTTTGGTGTCCGGGTAATAGTTATCAATGGCGCCCTGCAGGTAAGGGATGATCCTTACCGGACTGAACCACTGGCCGATCCAACTCGGCTCGACATAGGTTGAGTCCCAGAGCGAGCGGGTGACCTGCATTCGCACTTCAGCGACGGCGCGCGTCGTATCTCCGCTGTAGACGCCGGATGGCTCCGGATACCAGTGCACATCGAGAACATCGAGCAGGCGCATGCCGGCGGTATCCGAGGCGGCCCTCATGTAATCGAGGTAAGTCTCAATAAACCGGTTATAATTTCCGCTGTATTCATTCCAATCAGGCGCGTTTTGGAGATTGTAAAAGGCATTGAAGCCATAAAGGCAGGGGCCGAAGGTTTCGGCCGTCGGATCCATCGACTTGATCGTGTGGGATAAACCGATCGATCTTTCAAGCAGCTCCGCCACCGTCAGCGCCTCGGGAAAAATCCGCGGATGGGTATAGGGCCATAGCGCCGGCTCATTATCGAGCGCATACGCTTTTATCCCCGTCGGACCGGCGCCGGAGCCATAGGTCTCCAGCAAATAGTTTAACATTTCGTCGATGTACAATCCGCCGTCGGCCGTATCCGGCGGATGAGCAAAGGCCCCCGGCTTGCGGTTGATAACTTCGGTCCAGCGCGGCGAGGGAGCCGTTTCCGATTCATCGACAACGCCGTCTTTGTCGCGCGCGGCATATCCGGCCATTTGGAGGGTGATCAGCGAATAGGCGTTATGCGCCAGCGATATGTCATGAAAGGTCGTTAAAACAATGCCGGGTTCCTCATATTGCGACGGATCGATCCCCATGATCCACGGCATATAATTATCGTTCTGGTGATACCAATCCGCTCCGGCATGCGAGGCGTTGTTCTCCCAGTTGTAGCCGGTAAGACGGTTGCCTCCAATTCTGCGGGCTGTCGCGGTTTCAAGAGCTTGGCCGTTGGCGCCGTAGATCAGCGGGCTGATTTGATGAAGCGTTGTTTCGGTATCGACGGTGAAATCGACATCGATCTCCGCCCAAGCCGTCTGAACGGCAAGGGCCAGGCATCCCAGCAGTATGAATCCTCGCATGCGGCTCCTCCCCTGTCTGTGGCGGATGTTCGTTGCAGCCGTTAGTGACAGCCGTCTGTTGCAGATCGCAAGAGATGTGGATATCGACACTCCGCCGGCGGGCTCCATCACTGCGGGATTCCCAGACCTTTCCTTGAATCACCATTGCATCTTCATCCATCGCGCAACAATGACCCACCTGATCGCATCATGCTTCGTGTCATCGCTATCTGGTTACGCAAGATCAATACCAGCAGAGCTCCCGATCGTCCTTCCAGTGCCCCCATGACCCGGCTTGCCAGCGGCCGTCAGATCGTTTCTAATGAGGCCGGTGCGCCGGTTCCGGAACGCGGAACAGATGTGGGACGGGATGGCCTTGCCGATCCGGCGTTATTCATTCACATCCAATCACTTACAGAGGTAATACCATGGTCGTTCATGAACCCCATAAGATAAAAACCGTCCGGTTGCTTTCCTTCCCCACCCTGGCGGATCGGAAGAAATTCCTATCCGACGCCCTCTTCAATGTCTGGCACCTGACCCCAACGCAGGTGACTTTTGACATGTGCTCCCTGGGGATGAGCGCAGTGAGCCAGGAACAGCTCTCCGGCCAACTCATCGGTGATGAAGCCTATGCCGGATCGCGCAATTTCGAGGCGCTTCAGAAGGCGGTGCGGGACGTGCTCGGCCATGAGTATGTCTGCCCGACCCATAATGTTTTGGGCTGTGTGAAGCTGATCGTAGCGACCATGATCCCCAAGGGATCGGGTGTTCCAAGCAACTCCCGCTCCCGCCTCGATGTTTTCTCCCCGCTCGGCGTCGATTATCCCGACGTGCGCGATCACGAGGAGAAGGTTTTTACCGGGAACATCGATCTGGAGACACTCGAGGAGATTCTCAACACCCATCCTGTCGCCTTCGTCGGTATTCAAGCCTTCGCCGATGGACAGCATCCCTTCAGCCTCGAGAATCTGCGGGCGGTCGCCGCCCTCGCCGAGAAGCACGGCAAGAAACTCATTTGCGACGGGTCCCGCGTCATCGAGAACGCCTGGTATATCCAGCGCCATGAATCGGGCCAGGCCGACCGGCCGATCGCCGAGATTGTGAAACAGATTGTTAAAACGACGGATGTCTTTCAGATGGACGGCGCTCAGGATCCAAAATGTAATACCGGTGGGCTCCTCACCACCGACCATCCCGACACACATGAAAAATTTATGAATGAGGTTGTGGTCTATGAGGGACTGCACACCTACGGCGGGATGGCCGGGCGCACGATGGAGGTTCTGACGCGCGGTATTCAGGAGATGTGTTCCGAAGACGAAGTGCACTGGGTCATGCAGCAGACTGAGCGCTTCACGCAGCGGCTCCGCGACGGCGGCATCCCCTTGGAAAGGGGCTGTGACGGCGCCTATATCGAAGCCGAATCGTTCCTGCCCCATATCGACCGGCACCAGCAGGACACCCTCGCCGCGGCCATCTATCTCATCGCCGGCGTCCGCGCCACATCATCGGGATTAACGGCTAAAACTCATCTGCTGCCGGTTCAAATCCCGCGGCTGGCGATGACCAATGAGCAGCTGGATCAGGTCGCCGATGCGATTATCAGTTTGTACAAACAGCGCAACAAAATCACCGGCCTCCAATCCGCCGCGCAGGGGAAGTGGCGCGACCAGATGTCGTATCACTGGGTTTTCCCCGACCTTGAAACATATACGTTTGACACCTTTCCCTATGAAATCCACACGATTGAGAAGGTCGGCGTCTTAACGCAGGGCCAGCGGGAGAAGGCGATCCGCGAAGCGGGGTATAATACTTTTCTGCTGCGCTCCGCCGATGTGGCGATCGACCTGCTCACCGACTCGGGCACGACGGCCATGAGCACCGACCAGTGGGCCGCTTATGACAGCGTTCGCCCCAGCGCCGCGGCAAGCGACGAATCAGATGAGTTAGTTGATATCCTTCAGGAGACGATGGGCTACGAGTATATCATTCCCACTCATCAGGGTCGCGCCGCCGAGCACATCCTCAGCCAGATCATGATTAAAAAGGGCCAGTATGTGCCGGGCAATATGTACTTCACCACGACAAAGCTGCACCAGGAATTCGCCGGCGGCATCTTTGTCGATGTCATCGTCGATGAAGCGCACAACACCGAGAGCACCTTTCCGTGGAAGGGGAATATCGATTTAGACAAACTCAAGAGTTTAGTGAATGAGCATGGGGCCGACAAGGTCGCCTATATCTCCTTCGAACATTCGGTGAATATGGCCGGCGGCCAGCCGGTCGGGATGGACAATATGAAGGAGGTCTACGAGTATTGCAGCGTCATCGGCATTCCGGTTTTCTTTGACGCGACCCGTTTCGTGGAGAACGCCTACATGATCCAGAAAAAGGATCCGCGCTACGCTGATGTGAAGATCAAGGATATCCTGCGCGAGATGATGCTCTACGGCGATGGCGCAACGATAAGCGGGAAGAAAGATTTTCTCATCAATATCGGCGGCTGCCTCGCTTTCCGGAACAACGAGGAGTGGACCGAGAAAGCGCTCGAGATGCTGCGAATCTATGAGGGCAATATCACCGACGGCGGGCTCGCCACCGCCGATCTGGCGGCTATCGCCTGCGGCGTGGAAGAGATGGTCGACGACCGTTACATCCGCTCCCGTGTCGAGCAGACGCAATATCTCGGTTCTCAGTTGCTCGAATTGGGGATCCCGATCGTGACGCCCCCCGGATCACATGCGATCTTCCTCGATGCCAAGCGTTTCCTGCCGCACCTCGATCAGGACGAATACCCCGCGCAGCGTCTCGCCGCCGAGATCTATGTCGAGACCGGCGTCCGGGCGATGGAGCGTGGGAATGTCTCGAAAGGCCGCAACCCCGAGACCGGTGAAAATTACCGCCCGGCCCTCGAGCTGGTGCGGCTCACGATCCCACGCCGTGTCTATACCAATGACCACATGCGCGAGGTGGCGCGAGGAGTTAAGCGCGTTTGGGACCGCCGGGAATCGATCAAAGGCCTCAAGTTCGTTTATGAACCGGCTAAGCTGCGTTTCTTCCAGGGGCGGTTTGAATCGAAATAGATCACGAACAAAAGCTATTCTCAGCGAAGACCCCGGGCCGCAACCCGGGGTCTTTTTATCACTTAAACAAATGCTCCCGCATCCAGGCGATTTTATCCGGAGGACCCTGAAGCTGGTTCTCCCAATCGGGATCCGGATCTCTAAAATATGACTCGTGACGGAAGGTGATCACATCATTTATATTGTTGAATTTCTTCTTTGCGCCAAACATCTGCTCGAAAAAGATCGGATAGTTTATTCGGTCAGAAAATTCCATGATCTCACCCCGTTCAAGATGATTCAGGATGGCGCCCGTCAATGCCGTCTGATGCAAAAAGATCCTCTTCTTAACATCCTGCGCGCACATCTCTCTCAGGATCGAATCCTGATAAAGAAGCGTGAACTCATCCCGCCAGCGCTGTAAAAGACCCCTCTCCGGGCGGACAACGAGACAACCCGCGTTGAAATAGGGTCTGATCGTATCCCCGTCGGCGGGTGTGACCATGGGAAAAAGAGACGCTTCAGCGACGGCGTTTCTTTCATAGATCCGGTGCCAGAAGGGATCGACCGGCTCCGAGGTCAGCAATCCGACATTCTTATGCATCACGGGCCGGTAGCCGAGCGCCTTTCCCTCTGGAAGGATGAACTCGTCAGGTTCCCCCAGAAAAATCGTGTCATAGTTGAGCCAGGCGAGACGTTCCGTTTCTTCAGCCGCCTCAGATTCCGCCCGGGCCGCCGCGAAGGCCTTCTGGGCAAAGTAATACCACGCCGCATTTGGGGGATATCGATAGGCTTGATGACAACATCGAGAGCCGACAGCGTGTCAATGGCGCCGGTTTCCGGATTCCGGATCCGGCCGGTCTTGGGACGCATCGTCAGAAACATCCCCGATTTCCCATTCCTTGAACTCCCCTTCCGGGAGGACTATAATACTTGTCATCGAGTGCGGCGATTGAAATGCGAGGATGAGATGCCCCCAATCCGCAGCGAAAAGGATCCGGCACAAATCCGAAACCAGGCTAAAACGGCATGGAAGAGGATGAAATCCTGCGATCTCTGCCCACGGAACTGCGGTATCAATCGCCTCCAGAATGAAATCGGCGAGTGCGGTATCGGCGCCAAGGCCGTGATCATCAGCGCTCTCCCGCACTATGGCGAAGAAGCGCCCCTGGTCGGTGAAAATGGATCCGGGACAATTTTCTTCACCGGATGCAATCTGCACTGCGTCTTTTGCCAGAACTATGAGATAAGCCATTCTCCGGTCGGTCGTGAGATGAGCGGGGATCAGCTTGCGGGGGTTATGTTAAACCTTCAGAAAGCCGGATGCCACAATATCAATCTTGTTTCACCGAGCCATGTCGTCGCCCAGATTCTCTCGGCCCTCGCAATTGCCATAGAACACGGACTGCATATACCCATTGTTTATAATAGCGGCGGATACGACACCCTATCGACGCTCCGATTGTTCGAAGGCATCGTTGATATTTACATGCCCGACTTTAAATTCTGGAATCCTGAATCGGCCAGGACTTATATGAATGCGGAGGATTATCCCAGCGTGGCCCGCGAGGCGATCCTCGAGATGTACCGGCAAGTCGGGGATCTTGTTGTCGATGACAACGGCATTGCAAAGAGAGGAATTCTTCTGCGGCACCTCGTCATGCATGGGTGCATCGAGGACACCCGTGAGATTTTCCATTTCCTTGCCACACAGATCAGCCCGGAAATTTATGTCAATATCATGGATCAGTATCACCCTGCCGGCAAAGCTTCACAATACAAAGAGATCAACCGGGGATTGACCGAAGCGGAATTCCAGGAGGCCGTATGGGCCGCGCAAGAAGAGGGCCTTGTCCGCTTTGACCCCGGGGCAAAAATTTCCCAGGAGATCGGCCCGTCGGGGAAGAAGTCTCCCAAAGATGAGCGTTGGAAAACCACCGATTTAGACGCTACCGATTGTAAATCCTCTTAATGAGTCCCCAGGTCGATTGCTTCGTGGGTGTGGGCTGCTGTTCCAGATAGACCTCGCCGTCAATCTGGTTTGTATACCCCTCAGGCGTATAGGGAGGATGGCCGAGCCCCAGCGCCGAGATTGTCCAACCTTCGCGCATGTTGGGGGGGATATTTCCAATATAATCGCCATCATTCAAATTAAGGGTGCCCGTCAGGTTTCCGTCCCCACTCACCGTCTCGATAATGATGGTCAGGCTCTCAAAACTCCCACCCAGCATGAAGGTGCCATCGATAAATGTCGAAGGCGATGTGGGGTTCGGCGGATAGGTTCCGTAATCAGCCGGCGTGCCGCCGACAAACGGATCCTCATAAAAGTTCAATGTGCCGTCGCCGTTCATATATTCATAGAAAGCATAGGTACCCACCATGTATGTCGAGGTTAGGACACCGCTGTGAATATGCATGGTATATTCATTATTGTCTTCATCAAGAACAAAGAAATCCTCATTCATCGACACCAGCGGTCCAACCGCCGCATAGAACTGGCCGTCTTCGGTGTAGTTATTCGGCAGCGGCCATGTGAAATCGTAACCGTGGTAATCGGCCAGCCAAACAGATCCCATAACAGGCGCGCTCAGTGTTGCAACCAGGATGAGGATAGTGATGGAGCTAACTCGCATGATGTGCCTCCGTTTTCCGACGACTGTGATAAATCTGAACCATCTCAATACGGATACCGACAAGGCCAAGGACTCTTTCAAATGGGTCCCATGAGACTCATTAGTTAGATAATGTTACAGCAAATTTCAGGCGCGGGCAACAAAAATCGCGATGGAATGGGGCCATTGGAATCTATCGTGTTGTGTTTTTTAAAGTTAGATCTAATGACTCATTTCACCCATATGAGGGGAATCGCGGTCCGTGGCCGGCTGGAAAATAGAAAATGCGAAAACCCGGCTTTGTCTATCCCTTCTGCGCCAAAAAGAACCGGTCACGCCCGGCAAGATCTTTAACAATACGGATATGGTGATAAATCTCTTGCGCCTTGGCAGCCGTCTGAATCGCCGGCGCCTGCTCCGAAGAGAATTCCAGCGCCAGTAATCCGCCGGGTCTTAAGCAGCGGTGAGCTTCTGCGATCAATCGCATGAGATAATCTGTGCCCTGCTCCCCGCCGTCAAGGGCGAGAGTGGGTTCGTGCTCGCGGATCTCCCGGGGCAATTGCCCCATGTCCGGCGCCGGGATATAAGGCGGATTGGATATGACGGCATCGAATCCCTCTCCGGGAATCGATTCATCGATCGCACGGAATAGATCCGATTTTAAAAGGCGGATTCGGCAGCACAAATCATGTGTTTTCACATTTTCCCGCGCATAGGCCAGGGCCTCGGTGGAGATATCGATCGCCATGGCCTGAACATTCCTGTTGCGCATCGCCAGAGCGATTGGAATCGCCCCGGATCCGGTGCCCACATCCAACACCCGTACCGGCGGGGAAGATAATCTTCCCGACGCATCGTTCAGCGGCGGCGCGGGCGCCCCTCCCGGTTCAGCGCCTGCCAACCCAAGCTCTTCTTCCACCACCTCCACCAGCCGCTCCGTCTCGCTCCGGGGAATCAGGACGCCCGGACCGACGCGGAGGATATATCCCATGAAGTCGGCGGTGCCGAGCACATAGGCCAGCGGCTCACCGAACAGCCGCCGGTCCAGCAACGTTTCCAATTGACGTTCTTCATCAGAAGTGATGTCGCGCTCGGAGCCTGTCAGAAGGGAGATCCGTGTGCATCGCAGGGCATGGGCGAAAAGTAGCTCGGCCTCCAAGCGGGGATTCCCGGCGCCGATCCGCCGGAGGGAAACCTCCATCATATGAAGCCGTTCCTGGAAAGTGGAGCCGCTCACGACGAATCCCAGCCTATTCCTCGATCCCCGCCGCCAGAGCCCGCTCGGCCTCGGCCACCTGAAGTTTCTCAATTAAGGTATCAAGATCACCTTCAAGCACGGCTTCGAGGTTGTACAATGTAAAACCGATGCGGTGATCGGTCACTCGGCCCTGCGGAAAATTATACGTGCGGATTTTCGCTGAACGATCACCGGTGGAAACCATGCTGCGCCGCGCATCGGCGACCTTCGCCACCCGATCGGTCCTGGCCTTATCGAGAATCTTTGAGCGCAACACCTTCAGCGCTTTCGCCTTATTCTTGATTTGGCTTCTCTCGTCCTGGCATTGTACAACAATACCCGTCGGGATATGCCGGATACGGACGGCCGAATCGGTCGTGTTGACACTCTGGCCGCCGGGTCCCGAAGAGCGGTAGACATCCACCTTCAGATCCTCGGGGGCGAACTTCACATCAACCTCTTCCGCCTCGGGAAAAACGGCGACAGTAATCGCCGATGTATGAATCCGGCCGCTCGACTCGGTCGTCGGCACTCTCTGAACGCGGTGAACGCCGCTCTCGAATTTAAACAGACCGTAAGCCCCCTCCCCCTGTATCGTGAGGACAATCTCTTTATAACCGCCGATCTCGGTGGGGTGGCTCGTCATGATTTCAATCTTGTAATGGTGCCGCTCCGCGAACCGGGTCATGAGCCGGAAGATATCGGCCGCAAAAAGCGCCGCTTCATCGCCGCCGGTACCCGCCCGAATCTCCATCATAGCGTTGCGGTCATCAGCGGGATCCTTGGGTATCAGCTTTCGTTTCAGCGCAATTTCGGCCTTCTCCGCCTGGGCCTCGAGTTCCAGGATCTCCTCTTCCGCCAGGGTGACGAGATCGGCGTCTTCTCCCAGGAAAATAATCTGCTGGGCTTCGGCCAGCGCCTCCGTCGCCTTTTGATAGACACGCATGGCTTCCAGGAGGTTCTGCACACGCACCCGATCACGCCCGACCGTCTTCAGCCTATCCTGATCCTTCAGGATCTTCGGATCGCTCAATTCCTGATTGATCTGCTCCATCTGCTCCAGCAGACGTTCCCGGCCTCTCAACAGATCATCCATAGGACACCCTTCCGGATTTGAAAAAAAACGATGAGGTCCGTCGCCGCTATCAGCGGGCGGACCCCATCCAACATGTGCTACGGCCTACTGACCGCCGGATGAGGGAGCTGACTTCTTCTTCGAGTCCTTTTGGGGCTCTTCATTTTTCTCATACTTCTTGCGGAATCGCTCCACCCGGCCGGCTGAATCAACAAGCTTCTGCTTTCCGGTGAAGAACGGATGGCAATTTGAGCAAATTTCGATCGTCGTATCTTTATCCATCGTGGAACGTGTCTCAATGACATTTCCACAAACACACTTAAAGGTACGATTCTCATACTTCGGATGTATGTTCTTCTTCATGACTCCCTCGTTTGTTACGAGTTCATAGACTCCAGGAACTTCTTGTTTGTCTTCGTTTGGCTCATCTTATCCACAAGGAACTCCATTGCTTCAACCGAATTCAGTTCACTGAGGAATTTGCGGAGAATCCAAACCTTGCGAAGATCGGCCTCGGCAATCAGAAGCTCTTCGTGGCGGGTTCCCGACCGATTCAGATCAATCGCGGGGAAGATCCGCTTGTCGCTGAGCTTGCGATCCAGGACCAATTCCATATTACCGGTACCCTTGAACTCTTCAAAGATAACCTCATCCATACGGCTGCCCGTGTCGATGAGCGCCGTGGCGCAAATCGTGAGGCTGCCGCCCTCTTCTATATTGCGCGCCGCGCCGAAAAATCTCTTCGGGCGGTGCAACGCGTTGGCGTCGACACCACCGGAGAGGATCTTTCCGCTGTGCGGAACGATGGTATTGTAGGCGCGCGCCAAACGTGTAATCGAATCGAGCAGGATGACGACATCGCGCTTATGTTCAACCAAACGCCGCGCCTTCTCGATTACCATTTCCGCAACCTGCACGTGCCGTTCCGCCGGCTCATCGAATGTGGAACTAACCACCTCGCCGTCAACCGAACGGGCCATATCGGTCACTTCTTCAGGGCGCTCATCGATGAGGAGGACGATCAGCATGACATCCGGGTGATTCTCTGTGATCGCCTGCGCGATTTTTTTGAGGATGACGGTTTTCCCCGCCTTGGGGGGTGAGACGATCAGCCCGCGCTGGCCTTTTCCGATCGGGGCGAGCAGGTCGATGATGCGGGTTGTGATATCGCGCTTGGCGACTTCCAAACGAAATCGCTCATTCGGATAAAGAGGCGTCAGGTTGTCAAAAAGTGTCTTTTCCTTCGTTGCTTCGGGACCCTCAAAATTGATCGCCTCCACCCTCAGCAGAGCGAAATACCGCTCGCCATCCTTGGGAGGGCGAACCTGCCCGGAAACAGTGTCGCCGGTCCGCAGATCGAATCGCTTGATCTGGCTCGGGGAGACATAGATGTCGTCGGGGCTTGGCAGATAGTTGTAATCAGGGGAGCGAAGAAAACCATATCCCTCGGGCAGGATTTCAAGGACACCTTCGGCGAAGATATTTCCATTCTTCTCAGTCTGCGCTTCAAGAATCTTAAACATAAGCTCTTGTTTTCGCAGACCGCTGGTGCCCTGAATACCCAACTCATTGGCGACTTTTACCAAATCCGAGATGGTCTTCCTTTTCATGTCGGCAATGTCCATCACTTGGCTCCTATTATTATGTATTGGACATGACAGTATAGCCTGGCACAGTGACAACCGTACATTTCAGGTTGAGATTTTCCCCTTGAATTCCCCAACATAGCAGGCCGATGGCTACGAGGCTTTCGAGATTCCCTTCCTGGTCTTCAAAATGATTCCGGTCCATCGGTCGGACTCGTAGAACAGCTGGATCGGATATCTGAATCAGGGAAGCATTGGGAGATTTGGCAGCCTAGCGGCTGGCTCCATCCTCAGTACAGTACAGATGCTAGGTCCCATTGCCGAAACTGTCAACACCTTTTCTCTGGGGCCTCTGGAGGGACATGCTGACCCTCCCCGGTCCTCAGATCATCCGACATGCACTCATTCTTAAAATCACCGCGCCATCGGGCGAGTTTTTGATACATTGCATTGCTAGGGTGATGTCGGGCTTGCTTCAACAGATCGTCGAGCCGGGGATTTCCGTGGGCCACATCTTCCATCCACTCTTTACCAAATCGGCCCGAGGCCGCCTCATTTAATATTTCGGCAAGTCTCTCCCTGACTTGATCATTGATGATCCTCGGCCCTCTTGTCAATTCCCCAAAAAGAGCCGTGGGGCTGATCTTTTCCCGCATCCCTTCGGGGCCGAAACGGGTGAGGAGGTCGGCGGTCACACCCACCTGCTGCATACATTCAATATAGGCCAGCTCTCCGGGATATCCCGCCTTAACCAGGGTATCGTACGCGGCTTGCGCCAAGGCCATCATCCCCCCGCAGAGGACCGCTTGCTCGCCAAAGAGATCCACGACCGTCTCATTTTCCACTGTCGTGATATAGACCCCCTGGCGCAATAACCCCAATCCCTGCGCCAGGGCCAAGGCCCTCTCCTCCGCCGATCCGCCGGCATCCTGATGCACCGCCACAATACCCGGCAGCCCCCGGCCTTCGATAAACGCCTCACGAAGCCTCGATCCCGGTCCGGTCGGCGCCACAAGGACCACATCCCAATCGGGTGGCGGTTCCAAACCTCCGTATAGGAGCGAGAAACCATGCGCCAAGCAAAGCAGGGGCGGATTCAAAATTTGCGCGGTGCGATCTTGGCTGCCCGCATCGCCGGCCGCGGGAGCCTCACGGCGGTCAGGGGGGGCGAAAACCTGTCGCGAGAGAATTTCCGCTTGATGCTCGTCGGGAAGCAGCGAAATGAGAATCCGGCACCGTTGAACGCACGCCTGCATTGATATGACTTCGAAGCCGTCGTCCCCAGCAACGCGGGCGCCCTCCCCACCGGGACGGGCGCCCACAAGGACCGTGAATTGATGGTCTCTTCCCGAATCTCTCAGGTTCAAGGCCTGCGCCCGGCCTTGATTTCCATAGCCGAGGACACCGATCCTCAGCCCCTTTAAATGATCCCAGGCCTGCGGCGTGTCACCGCGGACCCAATCGCCGATCATCAGTCGCCCGCGACGCTCGCTTTGAACTCGGATTGAAATTGCTGTTTGCAGTTCACAAAAGCATAGGCTTTCCCTTCGGTCCAATAGAACCAGCAAACATATTCCTGACCGGAGCTGTCGGTGAAACGCCGCACCTCCTCCGGCTCGCCCCTGTTACGAAGGGCGTCCAGCATATCCGACTTCGGACCGCAATTCGTCGCTTCATCCCGCACGGTCGCGGCGGTTTCCGGCCGGCTGTCGGAAAGAGCCTTCCCCAGCACAAACTCGGCGACGAACTCTTCCTTCTTGTCCAACTTGCTTAAGATCCGGCCGAGCAGGATCCGGTACTCACCGTCCTTGGAGTTGATATCAACAAGTTTCCGAGCCTGTACTTCGGCGTCAACATACTCCCCCAAATCCCACAGGGCCACGGTCATATTGTACAATGCATCCTCATCGGTGGCCACACGATCCACAACCTTTTGGTAGAAGTTGGCCGCTTCCCTGAGATACTCGGTCTTCTCCTCCTTGGGAACATTGAGGGCTTTCTGGAAATAACTGCCCGCCAATTGATAAAGCAAATCGGGTTCATCCGGCGTGATCTCCATCACATTGTGATAGAATCGGATGGCGTCATCCCATCGCTCGGTCTGATAGGCTTTATTCGCCAGATCCCAATAAACGGCGACCAGCAGCCCATTCACGTCTTCCTGTTTCTTCTGAGCCTCGGCGGCGTTTTGCGCATTGGCCATCTGCTCTGCCGCCATCTTCTGAACATTGGTAAAGATGGCGATCGCCGCATCCGTCTCACCGAGCTGATAACGCAATTTACCGATATAGATATGCGTATCTAATTGTTCAGGGGCGTAGATCGTGGCGATTTGAAACTGCTTTAGAGCTTCATTAAATTTCGCCTTGCTTCCCGCTTCATCGCCATCATCTCTCAGCACATTCCCTTCACCGGCCAGCCTCAGTGCGTCATTGTGCAGCTCCGTCCAGTAGTGCAGGCGATTGACCGTAATCTGATCCCCCAACTCCGGCATCAGTTCGACGGCCTTCTTAAGAGCCGCATCCGCCTCTTCGGGATGCTTCAGCTCGGCTTCGGTCAAGCCCAAGTACATGTAAGCCTCGCCGTTGTCGGGCTGTTCAATAATCGCCAATTGGAACTGCTCCAAAGCCCTCTCGAACCGGCGCTGATCAAAGTGAAGCTTACCCCCCGAAATATGAGCGCTTTTGCACGCCATGAGTCCCGACAGGCTGACGGCCACAATGAGGAGAAACAATATCTTCAGCAGTCGCATGTGCTACCCCCTATAAATCCCAACCCGCCGCTGTTGATGATCGTGGTTGGAAAACAGCGGCCCTCGTTGGTGAGGGTAGGAACCGGGATGGAAGGTGTCAAGCCCACCCGGGGAACCCCATCGCGGAAAACGCTTTAAGAGTGAGAATTAGAGACTGTGGAGGGGGTCGACATCGACAATCAACCGGACCCCGCCCCGCTGAGCTTCATCCCACCGAATGGCCTCTTCCACCACCGGCTTGAGCTTGCGGGCCGAGAGGGTCCGCAGTGTCAGATGCCAGCGATAGCGGCCTTTCATGCGTTCCAACGGCATGGGAGCCGGCCCGAAAATCTGCACACCCTGAATCGCCTGCCGGGCGATCCAGGAGACGAGGTGTTGTTGAAGCCTCTCCGAATATTGAATGACCCGCTCTTCCTTCGGATCGTCCAGCAGCAGATGCGCCTGGCGCGAGAAGGGGGGGAATCCAAGGGCGCGCCGCTCCTCGATTTCCACGGCGTAGAATTTCTCATAGTCCTGCGACGCGGCCGCCTGAATCACAAAATGATCGGGCATGAAGGTCTGGAGGATAACCTGACCCGGCCGATCCCCCCGGCCGGCCCGGCCCGCCACCTGGGTCAGGATCTGGAAGGCCCGCTCCTGGCCCCGAAAATCAGGGATCGCCATTTCTCGATCCGCCAGTAAAACGCCGACGAGGGTGACACCGGGAAAATCGAGCCCCTTCCCCACCATCTGCGTTCCCACGAGGATATCGATCTCTCTATCCTCGAAGGCGCCGATCATCTCTCGGTGGGCGCCTCGCCGGCGGGTCGTATCCATATCCATCCTCAAGATGCGGGCGCCGGGCATGTGGGTCCGGAGCTGGCTCTCCACCTTCTGGGTCCCAAAACCGCCGTACAGAAAGTCCCGCCCCCCGCAGGAGGGACACGAGCGGATTTCCTCCTCGCGGTGGCCGCAGTAATGGCAACGGAGGTGCCCGCCTTGCCGGTGATAGGTCAGGATGACACTGCAGTTGGGACAGGGGGCGACAAGGCCGCACCCCACGCATTGAACCGATGTTGAGTGCCCGCGACGGTTTAGAAAGATGATCGCCTGCTCCTTGCGGTCCAGACAATTCCGCAGGCGCTCGAGCAGCAGCTCAGAGAAGGGCTCTCCGGCCAGCCGGGGCTGGGAAAGAACCTCTATGGCGCGCGCCCGGGCTTGCTCCCCATCCGGCGCCTTCGGCGACAATGTCCTATCGGACGGATGGGCTTCCTCCTCGCGCGGTCGGAGATCGGCCATGACGACACAGGCGGTCGGCCGCTGTTCGACACGTTCCGGCATGGAAAGGTATCGAAATTTCTCCAGATCGACGTTGTGCCGGCTCTCCAAGGATGGCGTTGCCGATCCGGCGATGGCGACCACTCCCTCGATCCGGGCCCGCATCAGGGCGACATCGCGCCCATGATATCGAGGCGAATCCCCCTGTTTATAGGCGCCTTCATGCTCCTCATCGATGATGATGGCGCCCAGCCGCGGTATCGGGACAAAGGCGGCGGAGCGGGTCCCAACAATGACCGGCAGCTCACCCTCCCGAGCGCGCCACCAGTTTGTCCGGCGCTCGCCGGCCGCCATCCCGCTATGAAAGATCCCCACCGAGTTCCCCAATCGTCTCTGAAAACGCTGCACCAGCTGCGTCCCCATGGCGATTTCCGGAACAAGCATCAGGGTCCCGCGCCCCTGATCCAGGAGATGCTGCGCAATATTAAGATAGACTTCGGTTTTTCCGCTCCCCGTAACGCCGTGCAGGAGAAAGACCGGGGGGGCGCCCCTTTTACCAGCCCCTTCTTCCGCCACCCGATGGGCCGGGAGGGCACCGAGGATCGTCGCCAGAACCTCCGATTGATGGGGTGTGAGATGGAGGGGTTGCTCGAGCGCCTCGGGGAGATCCTGCGCATCCGCTGTCTTCCGGGCCCGAGCGCGACCCTTCCAAACCTGTCCGGGTAGAGCCGCCTCAAAGACTTCACCGATCGGGCAGGCATAGTAGTCAGCGACCCAGCGAACCAGCTTGAAGAGCGCGCCTTCGAGAAGAGGCTCGTCCGGCTCCAGCGCCTCCACCGGCTTGATCCTCCCCGTCAGGACCGGCGCCTGGGCGGCCGGAAGGCAATCGACGACATAGCCGTGCGTCCGCCGTCCGCGAAGGGGCACAAGAACACGATGACCCGGTTTCAGGATTCCCTCCAGCTCATCGGGAATGCTGTAACTGAGGGGTTTTCGCAAACCGAGGGGTAAGGCGACAAGGGCGATGCGCTTCGACACAGCATCCTCCGGCGCGGGCAAGGAACAGGTGCGGGACAAGGACGGATGTCATTATAATCACAAAGAGGGGCGTCTCAAAGATGGAAATATGGGGGATAAGAATTGGGGAAGGCTCCGAAGAGCCTTCCCCGTGCTGTCAGGTGTCGCGCGTTACAAGATCTATAAATTGGCTACTTGGCCCTGGTCGGCTTCACTGAGAAGCTCCTCGATCTTTTCCAAGAGCTTTCTCGGCCGGAAAGGTTTTGTAATGTAGTCATTCGCCCCGGCCTTCATTCCCTCTTCGCGATCAATCGGGCGCCCTTTGGCGGAGAGCAGAATGATGGGGATGTCGGCGAATCGCTCTTCCGAACGCAGGTGGCGGCACACCTCATAACCGTCGATCTTGGGCATCATGATATCGAGAACAATGAGATCGGGTGAATTTTCCTCGACAACCTGAAGGGCTTCCTCGCCGTCGAACGCGGTGAGAACCTCATATCCCTCCATGCTGAGCGAAAACTCAAGGATGTGAACAATATATACCTCGTCATCCACAACAAGTATCCGCTTGCGTCGCAATGGTCTCCCTCCCACCAATTCGGATGTCTTAAGCCGACGTACGCCGCTCCCAGACAACAATGCTCCCCGCATGTCCTTTCCCAACATGTTTGAGCTCGGCCGATGTGTCGGTTATCTCGCCGACATGCTTGAACTGACGCCCTTGGTTTGTCACCGCCGCTATTGTTAAAGTCATGATGGGAAATTGTTGATAGCTTCCCCGGCGGTCGACAACCTTGATAAATCCCCGCGTTCGATCCTCTTGGTCATATAATTGCTGAATCTCACGATCAAAAGCTTCAATGAGCGCTTCGCCCACTATCTGAGCGGTATGGATACCCGCAATCACAATAAAATCATCACCGCCGACATGTCCGATAAAATCGCCGGGTTCGCCGTGTTGAGCCACCACTCTTACAACAATGTCGGCCAACAAGCGGATCGCCTGGTCGCCATGGCGATAGCCGTAGTAGTCGTTAAAGGCCTTGAAGTTGTCTATATCGAGATAAAGAAATGCGAAAACCTCGTTATTATCCAACCGATTCTGAAACTCGTCTTCAATCGCCGCATTTCCCGGCAGACCCGTCAGCGGACTCGCCTCTCTCTGCGACCGGCTCCATACCAATAAATTATGCACCCGCAGCAACAGCTCATCCGCCTCATACGGCTTGACGATGTAATCGTTCGCGCCGCCGGATAGTCCTTCCAGCCGGTCTTTCAACTCCGACTTCGCGGTCAGCATGATCACAGGAATGTGGCTTGTGGTGAAATTGTTCTTTAAAATTTGGCAGGCCTTGTTCCCGTCCATCTTCGGCATCATCCAATCCATGACGATAAGATCAGGAACCGCCTCGAGAGCCCGCTGGACACCTTCTTCCCCGTCACTGGCCGTGATGACTTCATATCCGGCTTTGTCAAGTTGAAGCCTGAGAATCGTCCGCAGACTCTTCTCATCTTCCACGACGAGGATCCGGGCCGAGGCCGTGGGATTATTTTTATTCTGTTTCTTTTCCATAGCTCGTTCCCAGAATGAATCGGGAATCATCGCGTCATTGTTTAGATGCATTGTGATCTGTTTTTGCGAAAAGTGACCTTCATATCATCAAAATTGAAAGCTATTTATAGTTGACACCCGCCCTTAAACATAAACCGGAAATGGGCTATATAAGCCACTCTGAGAGGCTATCGGCATGGGGGAATTAACCCAGCGTTTGATCATTTGTTAATCATTGCTTGATCTTTGCATAATGCTTGATGACTCATCTTGAGCGCCGCGCGGATTAGAACGTTAACAAAGAATCATGCGCCAAAACACCCAACTGCGTTCGTGCATTCTGCAATTCCATCCTGCGAATTTATTGGATTTCGCAGTGTCCCGCCGCCGCTAGTACTCGCCGGTCCAGTCATCGAGATTCGGCATGGCGGGAAGCGCATAGGTCGAGATTTCGCCGCGCTTGAAGTGGTGGATACCAGCCAACCCCACCATAACGGCATTATCGGCGCAGTACTTGGGGCTTGGAATCCGGAGCGCCCACCCCTCGCTCCCGGCGTCGGCGGCCAGACGCGCCCGCAGGGCGCTATTGCAGGCCACCCCCCCGCAGACGAAAACCCGATCATATCCGGTCCGGTGGAGCGCGGCCCGGATCTTGGCGGATAAGACATCGATGACGGCGGTCTGGAAGGAGGCGGCGACATCGGCGACGTAGGCCGCCCGCTCATCTGATCCCTCGGGCAACGCCGTCCGCTGATCCCCGTCGAGAAAGATCTTCACGGCCGTCTTTAATCCGCTGAAGCTGAACTCCAATCCGCCCTTGGCCACATCGAGCATCGCCCGGGGAAAGGGAATGGCATCGGGCGATCCGGCCTGGGCCACGCGATCAATGGCCGGTCCGCCGGGAAAGCCAAGTCCCAGCAGCTTGGCGACCTTGTCGAAGGCCTCCCCCGCCGCGTCATCCCGGGTGGCCCCCAAGATGCTCCACTCGCCCCACTCGGGTAGATCGATGAGCTCGGTATGGCCGCCCGAGACCACCAGCCCGACGGCCGGCGGTTCCGCCGGCCCTTCCGCCAGAACCGACATGAGATGCGCCTCGATATGATTGACCCCGATGATGGGGATCTTGCGGGCATAGGCCAATCCCTTGGCGGCGGAGAGACCCACCAGGAGAGATCCGATCAGACCGGGTCCGTTGGTGACGGCCACGGCGACAAGATCATCCGTCGTGACATGAGCCTGCTCCAGCGCCTCCGAAATCACCGGAAGGATGAGACGAAGATGCTCTCGCGAGGCCAGCTCGGGAACGATACCGAGAAATTCGGAATGAATCTGCTGGGAAGAAACAACGCTGGAGAGGATCGTCCCATCGAGTTTCAGGACGGCGGCGCAAGTGTCGTCACATGAGGATTCGATCGCCAGCAAGGGGGCCGATGGGTCGAAGGGTGGCGGATGGAACCGCGGCGGATTGGGGGCAGATGCCGGCATTGACGATCCTCTCACCCTTGTGGCGGTTACCTACTCGTTGAAATCAAAAGGAACCGGGATCCACGCATAAAGTCCGCGCCGGCCCGACCGCGCCGATTTGAAGCGCCAAGCATAGGCGGCCTCGATCGCCGCCATCTGCAGGGATTCGCTCTCCGCCGTGGGATAGATCGATACCGCCGTGAGAGGCGTCCCCTCGGGATCAATCAGAATATCGATCATGACACGCCCCTTGAGATGGCGATCCGGGATCTGCGGATAGACCGGATCCTCTCGCTTCACAACCTCGGGAATCCTTGATAGGGATTTGCGGTCCTCGTCGCTTTGGAAGGGCCGCAGGGGCCGGCTGCCGATCCGCCGCCGCGCCCATTCCCGCTTTCCTTCCTGAAGCGCCGGCCAGTTGGTTGAGAGCACCTGGACATGGCTCAGCGGAATCGTCTCCCCCTTGGGAGTGAAGACCCATTCATCGGTCACCCATGGGCGGGTCAGCAACCGCGCCGGAAGACGGGGCGGCCGGGCGCACCAGGGATTGTTCTGCCCCACCTTGAGGTGTTCCTCATCATATAGAGTGCCGTCCCGCAATTTGAGGATCCCCATTTCAGGGAGGTAATAGTCGATCTCGGCCCAAGCGACACGCACCCCTTCATTTGGGTTCTCCGCCAGGATACCGGCCGGGCTCAAAATCGGGCACAAGGTATCGGGACCGGCCCAGATGAGAGCCCGGTCCTTGTCCTTCATGGCCACATAGATGAGACCGACGCGCGGTCCGCCCGTCTCCCCATCCGCAAAAAAAGAGGAACCGCACTGCTCGCAGAATCTCGATGCCTCCTGCACCGGAGGATCGCACTCGGGACAGATAACCCACGCAAAGGAAGAACCAATTCCTGTGACTCCCATCAGGAGCGGGAGCCATAATGTCATCATCCATTGACGATGGAATGATGTGATCTGAAGGAAACCCATCCTCGGGACCCTCCTCACACGGCCTCTTGCCGCAATAACCCGGCGTACCATCAAGGTAACATCTGAAATCCAACCCCGCTACCGGCGGCGAAGAGAGAGGAACACCAGAGGATGAAAACTTGGAACGATAGACCAAATCCTTGGGGGCTCCCCGGCTCCCTCCGTGGATGACCGACTCGTTCGTGAAGACCCGATCCGACCCGACAGGAGCCCCCGAATCCAGCCAAAGCCTTTTGGCTTGCCCCCAACAACCCCCGTCAAAACGGAAGTTGTTTGATCCGGTTGAAGAAGATGCACGGTTGTTAAAGAACGGTGCGCCGGGTGTTTTTCCCCAGCGATGAAAGGCAGCTTATCAGATCATCCAACCTCTTGCAAGATAAAAAGATAACCGATTACCACATTGACGATTGTCCCGCTTCTCTCAAGTTATTTACCAATGGAGCGGTCTAACTTGTGAAGAGCCAATGGAACCGGAGAGGACTCCATTTGGGGTTGGGTCTCCGGTCGATCGGAGGTTTGGGCGCCTCCTTGCAGACGAGGATGAGGCGCCGGCCGGCGAAATAGCAGTTTCTTCTACGGGAAGCGGTGGTCTAAAGTCCCGTTGACGGATGTCGTTGAACCCGCCGCATCGCGTCGGTCCTGTTGCCTTACTTTTGTACAACTTTGGAGATGCCGCATGCCCGCCGAACAAACCTCTGAGCACCGTCATCACTGGCTTCTCAATCCCGACATCGCCTTTCTCAATCACGGCTCTTTCGGCGCTTGTCCTCGGCCGGTGTTGAAAGTACAAGAGGACTTCCGCCGGCGCTTGGAAAGGGATCCCGTGCGGTTCATGGTGAAGGAATCCTTCGACCTGATGAATGCGGCGCGAATCGAGCTGGCCGCATTTGTTAAAGCCGATCCCGAGGATCTCGCCTTTGTCCCCAACGCGACAACCGGCGTGAACGCGGTTCTGCGCTCGCTCACGTTCGGGCCCGGCGACGAACTTCTGACAACCGACCATGAATACAACGCCTGCAAGAACGCTCTCAATTTCGTCGCCGCGCGCACCGGCGCCAAGGTGGTGGCCGCCCACATCCCCTTCCCGTTGATGTCGCCGAACCAGGTGGTGGAGGCCGTCCTAGAGAAGGCCACCCCAAGAACCCGCTTGGTTCTAATCGATCACATAACCAGCAGCACGGCCTTGATCCTGCCGGTCAAAGAGATCGTATCGGCGTTGCGAGAGCGCGGCATCGACACGCTCGTCGACGGGGCGCACGCCATCGGGATGCTCGACTTGAACATTCCGGAAATCGGCGCCGCCTACTACACAACCAATTGCCACAAATGGCTCTGCACACCCAAGGGCACGGCCTTGCTGCATGTCCGCCACGATCTACGGGGGTCGATCCGTCCCCTGACAATCAGCCACGGCGCCAATATCCCGCCCGGCGAGCGCTCCCGCTACCATTGGGAATTCGATTGGACGGGAACCAGCGATCCCACGGGATATTTGTCGATCCCCGCCGCCATACAATTTATGGGATCCCTCTATGCGGGGGGGTGGGCGGAGCTGCGGGAGAGAAACCACGCCCTGTGTCTGGCCGCGCGGGACCGGCTTTGCCAAGTGCTCGGCGCCGAGCCGCCGGCGCCCGATGAGATGCTAGGCTCGATGGCGACGATGCCCCTATCCGACGGATCGCTTGCGCCGCCCCTTTCCCCCATCAGCCCCGATCCACTGCAAAAGCGGCTTTGGGATGATTATGGCATCGAGGTGCCCGTGGTCTACTGGCCGGACGCCCCCAAGCGCTGGTTCCGTATCTCTGCGCAGGCCTACAACATGAAGGAGGATTTTGAGCGGCTGGCGACGGCGCTCGAAGACATTTTTAAATCCGGGGAGTCAATGTAAACGAAAGTCCCATCCGCCGCGACTTCACAGGTAAGAACGGAACTTACAGTCGGAGGTGCGGCATGAATTCCGCCGGGGATCTTCCAATGAGGGTGATCACAGTGAGCGAAACGATTTCGAAATCGGTAGCGTTCCCCGAAGATCTATCCCTGGCCCGGCGCGCCGTCATGCGGGATGAAGCGGCATGGCGGGAAATCTACGACACGACGCGGGATCGCCTCTTCGCGCTCCTCTCCTATTACACCGGCCAGCGCGAAGACGCCTTGGAGCTCCTTCAAGAGACTTACCTCAGCGCTCTCAACTCGATCGATCGATACAGGGGCGACGGCTCCCTCGCCGGATGGTTCGCCATTATCGCCATCCGCCGGGCGAGGGATTGGCGGCGCAAGCTGGCGGTGTGGAAACGCCGCCGGCAGGAACTGGCGGATGAGCGAGCGCTCGATCCGCCGGCGATGCCGAACGATCCCCTGCGTCTTCAATTGCAAGGAGCCATCGCAAAACTCGCCGGAAGGCAGCGGGCTTCATTTCTCATGCGGGAGATGGAGGGATTGTCCTTTCGAGAGATCGGGGAAGCGCTGGGTATCGGCGAACCGACCGCCCGAGTCCATTATCACCGCGCCAAAAAGATCATGCAGAACCTCCTTAACCCTGATGACGATGCGACGGCCGATCCGGCGGACGGCTCGGCCGGCGGCATTGCGACGGAGTCCCGACGCGAGCCCTCGCTGAAGGGCGTGACGACGCGAGCGAACCCGACTTGCGACACGGATAATGAGGAGGTGTCGACATGAAACGCGACCTAGACCGCTACAAGGATAAGCTGACCCCTGAAGAGGAACGCCGCATTTGGGGCCGGATGCGAAGCGCCCTTCACGAGGACCGGGACGAAGATAAAAGTTGGAGACTCGGACTCTGGCTGAGCCGCGCCGCCATCGTGGCGGGAACGGCGATGTTGGCGGTTGCGATTTGGCGCGCCGGATCCCCCCCGCCCAACACAACGCTGCCAGAGGCGCCGCTCCAGCCGGATCGCTATCTCTCCAAGAAAATGGAGCCGAAGAGCGCGCCGGGAATCGATGCGCCGGCGCATGATGATGATAACTCTCTGAAGCCGGATGGGATTCTGCCGATCCCCGGGGCGAATCAGCTCAGTACGGATGCTCGGTCCGCGGCGCCGCCGATGGAGGCGCCGGAGATCTACTCTGAGATGAAAGCCACGCGCCCCTCCGATGACGAGATCATTGCGCATCGCGAACGGCAGCCCATCATGCTCGCCGATGCGGGCGAGATCCGCGGCAGTGTCTTTAACGAATACGGCGAGCCGATGCCCTTCATTAAGGTGACCCTCAATGACACGCCCTGGGGCACGATTGTACAAGACGACGGCTCCTTCCGTATCCGCAATCTCCCCGCCGGGAATTACACGCTTAGTGTGATGGAAGCCGGATACCATGAAGTGAACCTCTCCAACCTGAACGTCAAAGAACGGGAGTTGCTGGAACTCAACGTGGCGCTGGAGACGGATTCGCCCTACGGCCGGATCTGTGGGCGGATTCTCAATTCGGCGGGTGAGCCGGTCGCCGGAGCGCGCGTGCAGGTGCTCGACGGCGGCGGGCGTGCCGTCACCGCCGATGATGGATCCTTCTGCATCACGGATGTCTCCGCTGGACGCCATCGGATCTATGTGAGTGCGCGAGACTACCAGGCGCTGACCCTGGAAGACATTGATGTAGAGCGCGGCCTTGAAAACGATCTGGTCGCGAATCTCACGAATGCCGATGTACCGGACAAGAAATCAAAAGGGAAAAAGGAATCCACGCTCTCCGGGGGAAAACTTCACTATGAGAGTGCTCCATCAGAAGAAGCGATCACCTCGATGGAGATTGCCGAGAGCGAACAGGTTGCGTCCTCTGTCACCAGATCCGATCAGGTGCGCTTGATGGAGGCGGGAGGATCCACCGCCGGCGAATCCCGCTACGGCTCCGCCACCGGCGGCCTTCAGCCGGTCAATGACGAGCTGGCGGACGATATGTTCTTCAAGCACTACGGCGTGAATCCCTTTGTCGCCGCCGACGAAGACGCCCTCTCAACCTTCGGCCTCGACGTCGACACCGGCTCTTATACGATCGCCCGGAATTATATTCGCAAAGGGAAGCTCCCTCCCCAGGAAGCGATCCGCGTCGAGGAATTCGTCAACTTCGTCCGCAAGAACTACGATCCGCCGGAGCATGATGATTTCAGCATCCGGGTCGACGGAATGCCCTCCCCCTTCGCGCCGGTGCAGGACGGATCGTATCAGCTGGTGCGTGTCGGCATCCGCGGCCGGGTCGTTGATTCGGAGGATAGGGAGGCGGTGCAGGTCGTTCTCGTCATCGACACCTCGGGATCGATGCGGAGTGAGAACCGGATCGAGCTGTTAAAATCCTCCATGGATATCCTTCTCGATGAGCTGCGTCCCGATGATGAACTCGGCATCGTCGCCTTCAGCAACACCGCCCGCGTCGTATTGCCGATGACCTCTCTGAAGGATGAGGAGAAGATCCATCGGGCGATCCACTCGCTTCAGCCGAACGGCTCCACCAATGTTGAGCAGGGTTTGGAGTTCGGGTATGCGATGCTGCGCGAAGCGCCCCATCAGAGCCCAAACCAGCGGATCATCCTCTGTTCCGACGGCGTCGCCAATGAAGGCAACACGGGATGGGAAAAGATCCTGGAAAATGTAAAAGAATCTTCCGACCGGATCATGCTTTCTTCAATCGGCTTCGGCATGGGCAACTACAATGACGTTCTGATGGAGAAGTTGGCCGACGCCGGTGACGGGCAATATGCCTATGTCGACGAGATCGGTGAAGCGACGCGGGTTCTCCGCGAAAATATCACCGGCCTGCTGCAGGTGATCGCCCGCGACACCAAGGCGCAAATCGAATTCAATCCGGAGATCGTGGAGCGCTACCGCCTCATCGGTTACGAGAACCGCGATGTGCGCGATGCGGATTTCCGCAACAACGCCGTTGACGCCGGCGAAATCGGCGCCGGACATGAAGTCACGGTGCTTTACGAAGTGAAGCTGAAGGATCGCAACCGGCAGGGTGAACTGGCGACCGTTCGCCTGCGGTACGAAAAGCCGGAAGGAGGCCGCTTCGTTGAGTTGGAAGAGATTGCACAAGTGAACCGGCTCGAGGCGCGTATCGACGATGCGCCGGCTGATCTCATCTTCGACGCCTGCGTCGCCGAGTTTGCGGAGATTCTGCGGGGAAGCTACTGGGCCAAGGAAAGCACACTGCCCCCCGTCCTCGATCTGGCCCGCGGCGCGATTGAAAGAATGACGTCACGGCCGGATCTTGATGAAATTTACCTGGTCATGCAGAAGGCGGCCGCCATCAGCCGGCCGTGATCCTATGTCCCCAAGGCGATCGCCCAGCGCCACTTGATGCCGTCATCATTTGATGTCCATCCCGTGGGATCATCGACCCAAAGCGGGGCATAGAATTGCACGTGTCCCCTTGAGAGCCCGGGCATCGGCACTCGCGGCTCCCATTGCAGAAAGAATCCGGCCGATTTCAGGAATCCCGATGGAAAGGAAAAGCGGTCATCCCAGCGCCAGGCGACTTTCCCTGCTTCGCCATAGGCGAAGACCGGCATGCGGAGCCAGCGCCGGACATCCGCCGATGGGATGAGATCAAAAAGAGTATCAAGCGGGCGCCCCAGAGCGACATCAAGAGCAGCGGTCCAAATGCGATTCGCCACCGGCCCGATATCACCAAAACCGCGCATCGCCGGCCCGTCATTATAAACAATATTCCCGTGCCGCCACCAATCCCCCGGCAATCCACCGTCGGCCCGATAGAGGTATGTCTCATAGAGATCCATCGTGGCGCCGCGCGCGGGGCTGTAGCGCCAGGGCGCCATTCGAGCGCGGGCGGCGGCCTGGTTCCCGGCGCGCAGATCAGGCGACGTTACATATCCGGCGAAGAATTTCAGGGAAAATGTTATACCTGCGATCGCGCCATCCCCATCCGCCTTCACTTCCCAGCGGGTCACCGGGGGCGTCGCGCCACCCAGCGTGGATTCCAAGAAGAAACCGCTCCTCGTCAGCAAGGAATGCGCCGGTTGATAGACAACAGAGGCGGTCAGTGAATTGTTGATCTCATCATTCCAGGCCAAACCCGGCGCCAGGTCGTTCGACTCGAGCATCTGACGGCTGCGGAAAGCCAGCTCTATCTTTGTGGAAGACCCCTCCGTCAATAGCTTGCGGTAGGTCTTTTGAACGCCGATCTCCTGCCATGAGCGGCCATCAACAACAGCGCTCTTGAGATACCATCGCGAGAGGCGCCCGAGCCACTGAACCGGGGTATCATAAGTCAGCTCATATCCCGGACGGCCGGAATTCAAGCCGATCCGCGGATAGAGATGCAGTTGATCGAAACGAGTCCAGCTCTCATCGAGATACGATCCCCGCAGATGCATCCCCAGCCATACGCCGTCCTGGTTTGTATAACCGGCGGACGGCCGCCAAAGAAGATCATAGGCGTCGAGGCTTTCATGATGAAGCCTCATATTGTCAAACTTGAGTTGCGTGGGCCCGAAGGGCTGCAACCGGTAGAAGCGATCCGAACACCAGACATTATCCCGCCCGTCGATATCGGGAAGCCGGCCGCCGCCGTCGATGCTGACAAAGAGAGGCTCCGCGGGAAGGCTTAACTCCGCGATGTATGTCCGGCGTACGGCGCCGCATCCGGTCCAAGGGGGCAGCACCTTGCAGCCCGGCGCCCGCTTGGCATAGTCATCCACCGGGATATGGGCCGAATAGCGAGCGCCGTCCCGCAGGAAAAAATCGAGATCGAGCGGCATGAACATATCGCCCTTGCGCTCCAAATCGATCTTCACGTGATATTGTCGCGCTCCGGCGCCCGTCGTGATCCACTCCCCATCGACAGCAGTGATCGCATAATCCATGGTCATCGAGGTATAGAGCCATTGATCAAAGAACCAATCGAGCGGGCGACCGGAAGCATCCTCAAAAACGGCGATCATATCTTCCGGATAAGGATGGCGGAATTTCCAGCGTTCAAAATAGGCGCGGAGCGCTTTCTCAAAAACAGCATCACCGAGAACCAGCCGCAGCATCTCGAGCATCGTCGAGGATTTAAAATAGGTTTGGCGGTAGTTGCGGTACTCGGGATACCAGCTTGAATCCATCGCCAGATCATCCAGGTACCCTGAATGGGCGAAATTGATATATCGCCGCGCGTTGCGCAGATATCGCCGCGACGCCCGCGGATAAAACTTCTGCGCATACCATCCGTCTTTTTTGTAAAAGGTGCCGCTTGATTCGGGTCCGAAGATGATATCCATCGCCCAGGCGGTAATGAAGTTTGTAAATACTTCATCCATAAAGGCGCGGTGGGTTTCATTGCTGCCGACGGCTCCCATGAACCAATTGTGCGCCAGCTCATGTCCGATCAGACCGTAATATTCGGGAGAACTGTCGCCGTCGAGACTGAGCATGGGATATTCCATGCCCGACGAGGCATCAACCACGGTGTGTTGAGGCCAGACATAACGTCCGATCTTTTCGCTGAAAACGCGGAGAAACTCGGCGGTGATGGAGTCGGCATCCTGCCATCCGGCGGCATTTTCCTTGCGGACGTAGGCATAAACGGGGATGCCGTCCCAGGCGGCCTCACCGATAAGAAAGGTCGGGTCGGCGACCCAGGCGAAATCATGAACGGAATCGGCATGATAACGCCATGTCAGGACCGAATCGGGCGGATCGGGGATTTCAGGGCGCGATTCCGGATCGACCGTGGGCGCGTACCAGTCGAGATCCAGCGCCCGGCGCCGGCCGGCCGGCATGACCTCATCGGGGTTTTGTAGAAGGCCGGTCGCGGCGATAATGTAGTCGCCGGGCGCGGTGATGGCGACGTCGAAGGATCCCCACTCGCCATAGAATTCAAATCCGACATGTTGATCAAAATTCCATCCCCGCTTGCGGTCGTAGACAGCAATGCGCGGGTACCATTGGGTCACTTGATATTGTTTACCCTGTTTCCCCATCCGGCCGGTCACCTTGCCGTAATGGGTTGTAAAATCCATCATGACATGCACGTTTTCGCCGGGGGTGAGGGGAGAAACAAGGGTCACTTTCATAATCGTATCATCGACCTGTACCCCCAACGGGTACCCATCACCGTCGGTGACATGGTCGATGAGCGTCCCGCCCTCTTCTTCCGGAGGTATCTTTTGAAGCCGCTTGTCGCCATAGGCGGCATGCCTGTCGGACATATGCGATCCAGCCCGAAAAGCGTTTTGAAAGAGGTGGAAGTAGAGCGAGACAAGGGTGTCGGGAGAGTTATTTGTATAGTCGATTTCGAGATGGCCTATGAGATTGTCACCTGGCGGGTCCAACCGGACCTCGATCCTGGTATTGACCAACTGCTGCCAGTAGGCGGGGTCGGGTGGATTTCTATCATCCGCCGCCCCGGTGGTTCCAAGGGTAAAGATCAGAAGAATTGGAAGCAGAATTCCAAAGGCATTCTGTTTCAATTTCAGCGGAATTGTTGGATTTAAGATCATGAACCGGCCTCCTGGTCGCGGCGATTTGATATGCCGGTTCGATTCTAAGGCTTTGGCTGGAGATTTGCAGCACTGATTCCATGGCGGCGGGGACATTACCAACAAACCCCCGCGAATCGCGCCTTGCAACACGATCCGCGGAGGTCGGGGGTGGGACTCGTTTGACGGACCTAATGGGCGCCGATTCAGGCTGACTCACGTCCGCCGGTCGCGCAGCACACCGCCGGCGCATCACCTTCGAATTGTTCGCATGACGCATTCCAGAAAACCGTCGACTTTTTCTTGCGGCACCAGACTTCCCGTGCATTTCCCGTCGATTCTCCGAAATGACACCGGCTGCACCGTTCGGATGACATCTCTTCAGGCGCGCCGAGGATGGAGCCCGAGAACGAACGGGACTGCCTCTCGGAGGCGACCTGAGGTGTTCTCCGAATGGTGAAGTAAGCGACGAGCGCCAATCCGATCACGCCAATTGTGATCAACTCGAACATCTGTGTCACCTCCCTTCAATAACACGCGGCCAATAATCTGATACGAAGGCGGCAACCGATCGCCCTCGCGCTTCGTGTTATCTATTGCAGGAGAGGTCTCTATTTTTTTCGTAATTTTTGTAAAAGGGAGAGAATTTTCGCACCTGTTACAGCGCAAACAAAAAGAAAGGAGCCTCAATCACCCTGGCCATTCGAGAGGAAACGCGTTAAAATGATTGCGGGTTGGCTGGACCGTTCAGATCGGCCCCCAGTTCAATGCGGTGATTTGCCCAGCACCCTGATCGTGGAGTTTCTGTGACTGGAGGTTGAAAATGCAAGTATCTCAACATGCCAGGGTCTTAAGCATTCTGCTTCCGGCGCTTTCCGGAGACGCCCTCTCGCGGCGGCGAGTTCCTTTCCGCCCTCTCTTTCATGTCTCCATCCTGGCCGCTGCCCTGTCGTGTATCTGCTCATCCGGTTTGGCCGGGGCTGAATGCATCGATTACAGAGACTACATCCATTGGGTCGGTTGTGTGGACACGCCGGGGGATGCCTGGGGCGTGGCCGTCTCGGGATTCTACGCCTATGTCGCGGACGATTATTCCGGGCTCCAGGTCATCGACATCACAAATCCCCAAAGCCCCGAGATCGTGGGCAGTGCGGATACGCCGGGATCCGCCAAGGACGTGACCGTCTCGGGCTTCTACGCCTATGTCGCGGACTATTATTCCGGGCTCCAGGTTATCGACATCAGCGATCCCCAGAGCCCCGAGATCGTGGGCAGCGCTAACACGACGGGATCCGCCAGGGGCGTGGCCGTCTCGGGTGCCCGCGCCTACCTCGCAGGGGGGTCATCCGGACTCCAGGTCATCGACATCAGCGATCCTCAGAGCCCCGAGATCGTGGGCAGTGCGGATACGCCGGGCCGGGCTCAAGATGTCGCCGTTTCAGGCAACTACGCCTACGTCGCGGACGAATGGTTCGGGCTCCAGGTCATCAACATCAGCGATCCCCGGAGCCCCGAGATCGTGGGCAGTCTGGACACGCCGGGGCTTGCTTATGATGTCGCCGTCTCGGGTACCCACGCTTACGTCGCGGACGACATGTCCGGCCTCCAAGTGATTGACATTTCAAATCCCCAAAACCCGCAAATCGTGGGACAGACGAATACACCGGGCGGGGCTTTTGGTGTGGCCGTCTCGGGCACGCAGGCCTACATCGCGGATTTTACCTCCGGTCTCCAGGTGATAGACATCAGCGATCCTCAGAGCCCCAAGATTGTGAGCAGCATCGGCACGGCGGACATGGCCTTTGGCGTTGCTGTCTCGAGTACCTACGCTTTCATTGCGGACTATGATGGGGGGTTCCATGTGATCGACATCTCGAATCCTCAAGTGCCCGAGTTAGTGGGCGGCGCGGATACGCCGGGAGATGCTCAGGGTGTCGTCATCTCGGGAACCCACGCCTACGTCGCGGGCGGTTACTCCGGTTTTCAAGTGATCGATATTACGAATCCCCAGAACCCACAGACCTTGGGCAGCGTGGATACGCCGGATCATGCCCGGAGCGTTGCCATCATGGGCACATGCGCCTATTTAGCGGATGCTTCTTCCGGTCTTCAAGTGATCGACATTACAAATCCCC
Source organism: Candidatus Eisenbacteria bacterium (assembly GCA_018831195.1). Classification (NCBI taxonomy): domain Bacteria; phylum Candidatus Eiseniibacteriota; species Candidatus Eiseniibacteriota bacterium. The sequence goes on from JAHJDP010000011.1 coordinate 50,426, forward strand.
TGAATCCCCTGATCGTGGGAAGCGCGGATACGCCTGGCTCGGCACTTGACGTCGCTGTTTCGGATACGCACGCCTACATCGCCGATGGGTCCTTCGGTCTGCAGGTGGTTAACATTACAAATCCCCTGAATCCCCTGATCGTGGGCGGCGTGGAAACTCCAGCGATTGCCTATGGCATTGTCATCTCGGGCAATTATGCCTACGTCGCGGCTTACACTTCAGGTCTCCAGGTGATCGATATCACGGACCCAGAAAACCCTCAGATAGTGGGCAGTGTCAACACACCGGGAGTAGCCAGGAGGCTGGCCGTCTCAGGCACTCAAGCCTATGTCGCAGACGATGACTCCGGTCTCTATGTCATCGACATCACGAATCCCTTGAGTCCCGAGATTATGGGCAGCGTGGCCACGCCGGGGGATCCCTACGCCGTGGCCGTTTCGGGCCGTCACGCCTACGTTACGAATGAGTATTCCACTCTTCTGGTGATCGACATCGCAAATCCCCAGAGTCCAGAGATCGTGGGTGGCGCGGCTACACCGGGGGTGGCCTTTGGTGTGGCCGCCTCGGGCGCCTACGTCTTCATTGCGAGCGGTCATTCCGGTCTGCAGATCTTCCCGATTCAGTGCGATCCGGCATCGAATGTTGAAGCAAACCATCAGACTGCATCCAAGATGCACCTGAGGGTTTTTCCCACACCGAGCTCGGGCCAGACGTTTATACATTTTGAAACCTGTAGCAGCGGTCGGATTCAGGCGGATATTTACAGCGTTGCCGGCCGCCGGGTTCGAGAGCTGTCCAACCGGATCTTCAACGCCGGCGATAACAATGGTACCAACCACAACATCTTATGGGATGGCCTTTACGCCGACGGTCGCCCCGTCCCAGCAGGGATTTATCTTGTTCGGGTTGCAACGGCCCAGGAAATCACAACGACGCGGTTTGTGATGATTCGATGAATGGGCAATGCTACCGCTGTGGTGGTGATGACTCCCCTTGGAGGGAATGGTCCGAGTTACGCTTGCGGGTTCCGACGGGCAACCGCCCCCCATGATGAGAGCCGAGTTCCACGTAGGTCATTTTGCCCCTCCTTTCAGTAGGACAATAATGCAAGCCCCGGCCCAGAGAGGATCATGAAGTCTATCATCCTCTGCTCATTTCGATTTCGCTATCCTAAATCCGGCGTTGTTGCACCGGTTGATCATTTCGTAGGGACTTCGCGTGAAAACACGGGCCTCCAACGCATCCCCTCCCCAACGGCCGCCGCGTATGACCTTGGCGGCTCCTGTTGTGGCGATAGGATTCACCTGATCCGCTGCCGTATAGGAGGCATAGGAATCACTGGTCCATTCCCAGGCATTCCCGCTCATGTCGAACAATCCCAGGGCATTGGCCGCGTAACTTCCCACGGGCGTGGTTCCGCCGCGATATCCGCCCTTGGAGCAGAAAGAATAGTCATCCCGCGCGGCATCAAAGTTTATCTCTTCCCCTTTGGCCAAATCGGCGCCATTGCCGAAGCGGACCTCCTTGCCTGATTCCCTGGCGGCGAATTCCCATTCGGCCTCCGTCGGCATACGATATCCCCTGACCGCCGTCATATCGCCTGTCGATGTACCCGCCGCATCCAGCAGCTCACCCGTATCCACATTGTAAGCGGGTGGCAAACCTTCTTTGGCGCTCAACCAGTTGCAATAGCTGGCCGCATCAACCCAGGCCAAGCACACCACCGGGTCATTATCCGTCTGTTCAATCAACGGAGTGCGCCAGTTGCAATCCAAGCTGAAATCGAAGTTGCCGGGATTCGACTTCCAAAAGTAACAGCCACCGGATTCCAAAAGTTCGGCGGCAATGGTTTGAAATTCCTGGTCAAACTCACCAGCTTGAGCCTTGGCCATTAACCGATGGTACCGAGCCTGCTGTTTCTCGCGGGAATCAAATCGCTCGGAACGGGTCGCATAACCTGTCTCATTTACAAAAGCCCTATACTCGGCGACGATGACCTCGAACTTACTGATGTAGTAATCCGACAATATAACGTTATGCACAGGTAATTCGTTGTCTTTCCCCTCCGCGAATAGGTCGCCCATGCGAAAGGCGCCGCCGGGAACGAGAACCATGTGCGCCATGACGGCCCTGACCGCCTCCTGGCCCCCCGCTTGTTCGCCAGGCTCAGCGGCCAGTTTAGCGGGCAGAGCAAGGCTGGCGATCAGAAGAAACACCAGGATCGTAAGAACAAGAGAAGATGAAATGGAGCGTATGTTTTGTGAAAGCATGTCATGCCTCCTCGACAATGGCGACAACCCCGATAACAGTAACAATAAGCCGCTAGGCTAGCTTCTGACCCAGACGGAGAATCTTGCGCTGCATCGACGGCGACAGCCGGCTCATCTGCTCGTACCAAGAGACGAGCGTCTCGAGTAGTTCGAGCAGCTCCCGCATGCGTTGGATGGACGTGACATCGCCGCCCCGTTCCTTCTCATGCTCTTTTATACAGCCCCGCAGCATCTCGCGTGTAGGGTCAATCTCGCGCTGCTTGCGCTGTCGGAGGATCGCCTGCAGCAGCGACCAGGCATCGGCCTCAGCCTCGAAGAAATCCCGGCGATCGCCGAGCCGGTGGACGACGCGGATCACTCCCCAGGCCATCAACTCACGCAGGCTGCTCGAGACATTTGAGCGGGCGAGGACCAGCCGCTCGGCGATCTGCTCCGCGTTGAGGGGCTCCTCGGCCAGGTAGAGCAAAGCGTGGATCTGCGCCATGCTCCGGTTGATTCCCCAACGTGAACTCATTTCACCCCAGTGCAGGATGAACTGCTCCGCCGGAATGGACAGCTCGCTCATGGTTTGGACCCCCTCTCCACAACTCTAATTTCTGTCATTTCAGAAATTACTGCAATTAAAGGATCCTGTCAACTAAACTATGCGCCGATGGGAGGAGGTGAGATTATGGCGGCAGCAAGCAAAGTGCTGGTCCGGGGCACTCTTGAGGAGAAGGAGTAGGCGCACCGGGCGCATGTCATCCGGTCAGCCAGGGGTGAAAAAGAATTCAACGGATAACAAATCCAAAGAGAGACAATAATGAGCGAATCGGCAAATAAAATTTGTATCTTCTGTGCCTCAAGCCAGGCATGCCATGAGGATTATCACTCCGCGGCGTACCGGCTCGGACAAATATTGGCCGAGCATGGCTCAACAATTGTATATGGCGGTGGCGGGGCGGGTTCGATGGGCGCTTTGGCAGACGGAGCCATCTCGAAGGAAGGCCGGATCATAGGTATCATACCAAAGTTCATGCAGGATTTGGAGTGGGGTCACAGCGGTTTGACAGAACTCAAAATTGTCGAAGACATGAGACTCCGCAAACACCTCATGATGTCTGACAGCAACGCCATCGTCGCCTTGCCTGGCGGCACTGGTACACTCGAAGAACTCCTGGAGGCCGTTACGTTGAAGCGATTGGGGCTATACCTCAACCCAATCGTCTTAGTAAATACACGCGGCTTTTTTGATCCCCTCATCCAGCTCTTGAGCGATGCTGTCGGCGAAGGCTTTATGGACGAGCGACATCATTCCATGTGGCAGGTCGTTTCCACTCCCGAAAATGTACTGACCGCGATTTCGACGGCGCCAAGTTGGTCAATCGAGGCGCGGAAGTTCGCAACGCTATGATAGGCGAGGACGGCAGAAGGCGGATGGCAAACATTGCCAAAACCCGGCGATGGGTGTAGGATTGTTGCGTAATCAAGACCCATCCACCAGCGGCGGCGAAGGGCAAAATCAGGAGGTGATCCATGCGACGGTATGCGCTCGTGATTGTGGCTCTCTCAGTGTTGATCCTGCTTCCCCCATGGCCGAGTCCATCCCAGGCGGACTGCATCGCCTATAACAACTACGTTCATGCTCTTGATGTCATTTATCCTGCCGGCTACTTACGATCCATGGTCTATCAGGCCCCTTATCTCTATGTCGTCAGTGATGATAGCCTTTTAACAATCTTGGATGCCGCGGACCCCGGGGCGCTTCAGGTGATCGGCTCACTTGAACTCCCCGCCCAACCGCGCAAAATCGACATACGGGGATCGGTAGCTTACCTCGTCTATGCTTTCTCGAATCAGCTCCAGCTGGTTGACATCTCTGATCCGTATACGCCACAAACATTGGGATCCCTTCTTATCCCTGCCGGGCCGCAGAGCGTTGCCGCCACAGAATCCTATGTTTATGTTCCGGCTTGGGATTATGGCGAGGACAATCACGGCCTCTACGTGGTGGACGTCACCAAGCCCCTGACCCCTTTCGTTGTCGGCCGAGTGGAGCTGAACCACTATCCACGCCATGTGATCCTTTCGGAACCTCTCGCTTTTGCCATCGATTCCGGCGATCTGTGGGTGCTCGATATTTCTACGCCGCAACAACCGAAGCCGCTTGGCTCCATCGGGATCCCAGGTGAATCAGCCTACTTGGCGGCCCGGGACGAATATGTTTTTGTGGTCTGTGACGCCGGAGAATACCCCGCCACGGGAAACGGTCTCTACATGATCAATATCAGCGATCCCGCCGATCCCTGGATCGAGGGAGTTTATGACGCCGAAGGAGCGCCTTCCTATCACGTGGGACTGTGGGAACAGTATGCGATCGTCGGTACGCATGGCGGAGGATTCGCCTTCATCGACATTTCAGATCCCTCCAACATGCACATCGTTGACACCATCGGCATGCAACCAAACCCGGGGGATTTTGCCGTCGACGGTTCGATCCTCTTCGCCCGCTCCTACTCGATCGCATCCTATAAACTCATCAATCCGATGACACCCGCCCCCGTCGCCAGCGTGCTCGAAACGGAACAATCAAGAGCCATCACATCCCAGGGTGATTATGCCTACACCCTTCGCGATCGGGGCCTGGAGTTCTGTGTCGTCGATCTCTCTGACTCGGATCATCCGTTCAAGATAGGCAGCAAGATCCTTGACCTGGATTCCGGCGGTGATGTAGCCCTCACCGAACAAAATCGCAATGGATTGTTCGCCTATGTCGCCGAGGGTGGCGATAATGATGGCTTTCACGTAATCGACATCAACGATCCGGCTGATCCCGAGCCCGTTAATTTCATTCCGCTCGACCATTATCCGAGTGATTTCGAGGTGGAAGGGAACTACCTCTATGTGATGGCCGGCTACCTCGGCCTCCTGACTTATGATATTAGCGACCCGGTAGAGCCGGAATACATCAGCAGCATCGGATTCGGATATAGCGCGTCAATGACCAAGGCGGTGGGATCCATGCTCTATGTCGGCCGGAGAGTTAGCAACCATTCAGATCTGATCATCATCGACGCCGCCGATCCCTATGATCCACAGATCGTGGGGACGAGTTCCGAACCGGAAACGCCTTGTGAATATTGGATCGAAGAGACCATTCTTTATATCGCGGATGGCTGGGGGGGATTGCTCATTATGGACATCAGTGATCCAGAGAATCCCACGCCGATCAGCCGCTTGCGAACCGGGAGCAACGTTCAAGCCCTTGTCATCGAGAATGATGTCGCCTACCTCGCCGACACGGCAGAGCGCTCGGGGCTCCATTTGGTGGATGTTTCCAACCCGGCTATTCCCTCCCTGGTCGGCTACTATCCCTGTTCCTTCCCTTGTGATCTCGAGCTGATCCATGGGCATGTCCTCATCGCAACCTACAATGAGAATTTGGAAGTGGCGCCCCTCGAATGCGGCGGCATCATCGATGTTGATGATTCGCAACCGGCATGGGCCGGTTTCGGCATGTCCATCCACCCCAATCCCAGCTTCGACCGCGTCTCGGTGCGCTTGGTGACGCCCGCAAAGGAGATGACTCGTTTGACGGTGCACGATGTTCAGGGCCGGCTCATCGACCAACTTCACTGGGGTCCGCTTGCCGCTGGAACGCACCACTTTCAATGGGATGGCCGGCGCCGTGATGGGAGGGCCATGCCGGTGGGTGTCTATTATCTGCGTTACCTATCCGGCAGGCTGTTGAAGAGTCAGTCTATTGTCTTGGTTCGGTGATTGTCCGTCAGACACTCACCTTAACGCGCCATGTCGGCCGAACCCGCATCAGGCAGAAAGAGAAGCAGGCCGTATGCAACCCCCAGCAGGCCCCAAACGATCCTTGTCTTTTGTCTGCTTTCTGATCATCTGGGTCTGCTCCTCACACTCCGGATCATGTCAAACCTATCACAATATGCCCACCAGGCTGCCGGCCGACTGGCCGGCCCGCTCCACAATGACCCCCGAGCGGGCCTTCAACCCGGCCCACCCACAGACTTATACTATTCACCACCCAGGCCTCTTCGATAAAACCAACGCCTGGGTGGTGCTGAGCCTGGGAACCGCCGCCTCTATCAGCCGGCGTTTCGAACGGGATAAAAGCATTCCACAAAGGATCGACCGTTCCGGTCTGGATTTCGTGATGGATTTCGCCGACCAGTACGGCGGCGGCGTGACGCTTGGCCTCACCGCGCTCGGATTCATGGCGCTGGGCGGGACGACAAGCAACCCACAGTTGACGCAAGCCGGCACGGAACTCACATCATCCCTTATGGCCGCCGCCGGAATAACCTGGGCCCTGAAAATCAGCTTCGATAGGCGACGGCCCAATGGCGGATCGTATTCCTTTCCCTCGGGCCATACTTCAACCGCTTTTGCCGCGGCGCCGGTTCTTTATAGAAATTTCGGCCCCCTTATCGGTTCGGCGGCCTATACAATGGCGGTAATGACCGGAATCTCCCGGATGGAAGACAACAAACATTACATGACGGATGTTTTTGCGGGGGCGATTATCGGCATTGTCGCCGGGCGTACACTCTCGTATCAGAGTCCGATCCGCCTCACGGCGCCAAAGGACGGCTTCGGGCTTGGGATAACGTATAAGTTTAACTAGACAATATAGGCCGACTGTTGCGCGCTGTGAA